>CAYGBH010000264.1:0-5979 GCA_964348055.1 uncultured Pirellulales bacterium | reverse complement strand
TCGCTCTTTGGATGCTCATCGCTAGAAAATGACCTGCTGACAAATGGAAATATGTCATATCCCTAAACGTAATCTCAATGAAAGGTTGACCATATATTATGAAGAACGCAGCTGGGATCCCCAACTACACACACAGAAAAACCAAATTTGAAATCTTGACTTATCGTTAGTCTAAGACCTTGAAATCTTCGCCTGAGTTGGGATGATATTAAACTTTTCGCTAACGATGTTTTTTGCTAAAATTCGTATACATATCCTTGGTTATAAATAAGAAGATGGTACGATAAAAAGCGAAAAAATATCAGGGAATGTGTTTTTGGATAGACTCTTATCACTGGGAGTATAATTCATGAAGAAGGCTGTAGGTGTAATTGCTCTGGTTGCCGTAGCAGTTGTCTTTATCATAATTGGAATCGTCCGGAAGGGGAGCAGTTATGAAGAACGTCGTATAGCGGTGATTCCCAAAGGGACATCATCAGTTTTCTGGGAATCAGTACGTTTAGGGGCACAAAAGGCGGGTGAGGAATTAGGCTATGAAATTTCCTGGAACGGCCCGGAACTTGAGAGCGATCGAGAAAGGCAAATACAGATAGTTGAAGATTTTATTGCCCTGAAAGTCGCCGGTGTGGTCCTTGCCCCCAATGGCAGTAATGCCTTGGTGCCTAAGGTGGAAGAAATGTTTGCCAAGAACATACCCTGCGTAATTATCGACTCGGGAATCAATACGGACAAATATGTTTCGTTTGCGGCCACGAACAACTATCAGGGTGGTGTAATTGCAGCACGGCGGATGGGAAAGATTCTCAATGGTAAAGGCAAGGTGATAGTGGTGAAGTTTATGCCCGGTTCAGGCTCGACTACCAATCGGGAAAATGGCTTCATTGATACTATCGAGAAAGAATTTCATGATATTGAAATAGTGGACACAAAATACGGAATGGCCACCGTGGAAACGGCATTACAGGCGGCTGAAGACCTGCTGACAAAACACGCGGAACTCAATGGTCTTTTTGCCTGCAACGCCGGGACTTCCGTGGGCTCGGCACAGGCGCTGCAGAGCCAGGTTCGAACGGCGGAAATAAAGATGGTTGGTTTCGATGCAGAAGAGACTCTCCTTGATAAGCTCAGGACGGGAGTGATTGACTCATTGGTGGTACAGGACCCTTACAAAATGGGATATATAGGAGTCAAGACACTGGTTGACAAAATCAATGGTAAGGAAGTCCCCAAATTGATAGATACAGGTGTTGAGCTGGTAACTGTCGAACGCTTAGAGGAACCTAAAATCAAGGCTTTACTCAACCTGCAATGATAATAACCACCGATACAGACCGATTGTCGGATGTGGAAATTGCATTACGTATGAGGGGAATTTCTAAAAAGTTTGGGCCCGTGCAGGCTCTTTCAGATGTCAGTTTTACCGTCCGCCAGGGTACGGTCCACGCCCTGGTGGGTGAAAACGGCGCCGGTAAATCTACTTTAATGAAAATCCTAGCAGGTGTATATCAGCCCGACAGCGGCTCGATTGAAATCAATGGGAAGCTACAGGCACTCTCTAAACCGGGCGAAGCTCTCGCAGCCGGGATATCGATGATATATCAGGAGCTTGACCTGGCGGAACATTTAACGGTGGCGGAAAATGTGTTCCTGGGAATGGAGCTGCCGGGACGGCTGCCTTTCATAATGGACCAGAAAAAGATGATAGCTCAGACGACTAAGCTGGCGCAGCGCTTTAACTTTAAAATTGACCCAACAGCCGTCGTTGAAGAGCTTCCAATGGGGGACTGCCAGATTGTTGAGATACTCAAGGCTCTGATGCGCAAGGCATCAATTATTGTTATGGATGAGCCGACATCGTCTCTGTCTGAAACTGAAGCAGCAATGCTTTTCGAGTTGGTAAGAGCTCTACGCGAACAGGGTCTTTCTATTATCTACATTTCCCATCGGCTGGAAGAAATCGTTGGACTGGCCGATGATGTCAGTGTGTTGCGGGACGGTAGGATGGTTCATTCCGGGTCAATGGCAAGTCTGGATATTCCAAAAATCGTACACTATATGGTGGGAAGAGAGTTGAAGGATTTCTTTCCCGCCCGAAGTGTCGATATCGGCGAAACTCGCGTTAAGGTCAGAAACCTTTCTTCCGGAAATGGAATAGAGGATATTTCTTTCGATATTCGAAAAGGTGAAATTGTGGGAATGGCGGGACTAATCGGTGCCGGACGGACACAGGTTGCCCGGGCACTATTTGGAATCGATAGAAAAACATCCGGTGTCATCGAGCTTGACGGACGCCGGTTAGAGATTAGCTCGCCGACTGAAGCCATAGCCGACCATATTGCATTTTTAACCGAAGACCGTAAGCGCACTGGATTATGCCTGGAACTACCCTGCAGTTGGAACATAACCTTGCCGAACTTAGTCGAAATAGGCATGAAGAACGTCATCAAACCCAGCCGGGAAAACAAAATCGTGGAAAATATTGCAAAGCGGATTGCTATCAAATGGCTGGGACCACAGGCACCGGTGGATTCCCTTTCCGGCGGAAATCAACAGAAAATTCTTATAGCTCGCTGGTTACTGGCTGAGTCGAAGTTTATGATTTTTGACGAACCCACGCGTGGTATAGATGTCGGAGCGAAAAAGGAGGTGTACTCGCTTCTTAATGAACTGGCAGAGGAAGGTAAGGCGATATTATTTATATCATCCGAATTACCAGAATTGTTCGGAATAGCCGACCGAATCTTGGTAATGCGCCGGGGACGATTAGTGGGAAATGTAAATCCCCAAAAAACCACTCAGGAAGAAGTTATGCACTTGGCAGCAGTGGAGGTTCTTAACGAGAAAAATGAGTAAATTGGTAAGGCAGTTACTGCCCTTTGGCAGTCTGATATTGATAATCTGTATTCTCTCAGCCCTGAAGCCTGATACGTTTCTGACAACGGATAATTTTCTGAATGTATTGCGTCGCTCAAGTGTGAACGGCATTATAGCGGTGGGAATGACTGCGGTTATCATTTCCGCGGGAATCGATTTATCTGTTGGCTCAATGATGGCTCTCAGTGGTATGGTCGGCGCCTGGATGATGATAGTAATTGGCGGAACCAATCCCCAGGGAGCGGCCCTGGTTGTCGGTACCTTTGTCGGGATTGTTACGGGGCTTGCCTGTGGTTCTCTGAACGGCCTATTCATTACCAAGCTAAAGCTGCCTCCGTTTATTGTAACATTAGGCACTATGAGCACTTTTCGCGGGATTTCTTACGTCATGAATGCCGGAAAACCTTATAACATACCACATTACAAGTACCTTAATGAGGGAGTTGTTTTAGGAATACCCATTTCTGTTTTGATTTTTGCTGTTATTATTGTCCTTGCAGGTTTGCTGTTAAAGTACAGCCGTCTGGGACGCTACACTTATGCCATCGGCTCAAATAGAGAAGCGGCCTTTCATGCAGGTGTGAATGTGGATTCTTATTTGATACGCATTTACGCTCTAACCGGTCTGGTTGTGGGTATAGCGGCGATGATAACCACCAGCCGGGCCGTCTCAGCGCAGCCGACGGCCGGTGTCACCCTGGAACTCGACATAATTGCCGCAGTAGTAATCGGCGGCGCCAGTCTGTCTGGAGGAAGAGGGACAATAATCGGCACATTGATAGGAACACTTTTAATAAGCTTTTTGCGAAACGGATGTACGCTGTTAGACATCTCAACTAACGTTCAGCTAATAGTAATTGGGGCCATAATTATTATAGCGGTTGCGGTTGACCAATTGGCACGTTCCAAGGCAGCGGCTGGACAAACTGAGTAAAAGCGTATACTCCTTCTGGTGAAAAGAGAAACAATTCTTGAAAGGAGACAAATGCCTTTGAAGACCGTAAAAAATTACATCAACGGCCGATGGGCCGAAGTGCAAAACGTATCTTACCTCGATGTCGAAAATCCCAGCACCGGCAAGGTAATAGCTAGGACGCCATTGTCGACCAAAGAAGAAGCGAACCGCGCCATCGAGGCAGCAGCCGAAGCCTACGAGGGCTGGAGCAAAACACCGGTTGCAAGGCGCGTAAAACCGCTCTACAAGTTAGTGGGGCTTATAGAGCAGAACGAGGAAAAGATAGCCCGAACATTAGTTGAGGAAATGGGCAAATCGCTACCGGACGCCAGAGCGGAAATAAAGCGCATGCTGGAGAATTGCGAGGTTGCTTGCGGGATGCCGGTGCTTCAGCAGGGTGACATCCTTTCGGGATGCTCCTATGGCATTGACGGAGAGGTGCTTCGGCTGCCGTTAGGTGTTTTTACAATGATAGCACCGTTTAACTTCCCTGCGATGGTGCCGTTCTGGTTCCTTCCTTATGCTTTAGCTACGGGCAACACCTACGTGGTCAAGGCTTCGGAACAGGTGCCTTTAACGATGCAGCTCGTTACTGAGCTTATAAACCAAATCGGCTTACCGCCGGGTGTATTTAACCTTGTCAACGGAGATAGGGTGGTCGCTGAGGCCTTTCTGGAGCACCCAAAAGTCAAGGGCGTCTCGGTCGTAGGGAGAAGCACAACGTGCAGGATTATTGCTCAAAAATGCGCAGCGTCCAACAAGCGTTTCCAAGCCATGGGCGGAGCAAAGAATCATCTGGTAGTGATGCCTGATGCTAAAGTTGGCCAGACGATCCGCAACATGGTCACATCCTGTTACGGATGTGCGGGCCAGAGATGTATGGCTGCTTCAGCAATCGTGCCCGTTGGTGACCAAATGTATAAGACTATCTGCGAGAAGTTTGTTGAAGCTTCACAAGAGGTACTTGTGGCAGACCCTCTGGATCCAAACGTGGCCGATGAGCCGATGGTGATGGGCCCCGTCATATCAGCCAACGCCAAAGAGTTCATTCTTGAAATGATTGCAGCCGGCGCTAAAGAAGGAGCGACATTGGCTCTGGATGGACGCGACATTGTCATACCAGGCTGTGAGAAAGGCTATTTCATCGGACCGACCGTCTTCACCGATGTCAGGCCCGGCATGAAAATCCACAACACAGAGATCTTTGGCCCGGTTGTTGTGATTCTAAAAGCCCAAACGCTCGACGAGGCGATAAAAATCATAAATGACCACCAGTACGGCAACGGAGCGTCGATTTACACACAAAATGGCTACTTCGCCCGCAGATTTAAGCTCGAAGTCGAATGTGGAATGATAGGCGTGAACATCGGCATTCCCGCCCCCGTAGCCCAGCTACCATTTGGCGGGATGAAGAACTCACTGTTTTCCGACATCAAAGCCCAAGGCAAAGCGATAATAAACTTCTTTACCCAGGATAAGATAGTCACAGAACGTTACTTCGAAAACTAAAAGCTTAAACCTAAAAACTCAAAACTATGCAACTCCGCAGTTTTGCGTTTTTCAGCTTTGAATTTTATGCTTTTACATACCAATCGTAACTTAGCTCGGGAGAATCGTAGACTTCGGTAAAAGGCCGCCCCAACGCCTCACAAAGCGACTGTAATCGTCGCATTCGCTTGTATCCGACAGTCCGGAGAAAATTGTTTCGCGCAACAATATCCAGCGTTACCGCTTCTTTCCAGACCGCCCGCCCGGCCATCACACCACTGGCTCCTGCCTCACAGGCAACGCGTACCTGCTTCAAAAAAGTATCATAAGAAACCCCTGCGGACAACAACACCCAGGGAACCGCACTTGCATCCGTCAACTCTTCACATGCCTCGCGCCAGATATTTTCATCCGGTTCGATGCTCACATCCACGGGAAATTCCGCTTTTAGAATATCAGCACCCAGCGGAACCAGACGACGTGCAGTTTCAATTACCACCTCACGTCTTTGTTCGGGCGATAAAGGCTTATTTGAGTCGTCGGATGCGCACGATAAAGGCTCAAGGAAAAAAGGAATGTCATATTGCACGCATTCATGGGCCACTTTCTGAACAAGCCTCTGTCGTTCGCCGGCTTCCGGGGCCTGCGGATGATAGTAAAGC
>CAYGBH010000263.1:0-5981 GCA_964348055.1 uncultured Pirellulales bacterium | reverse complement strand
AGTCGCGACGCGTGTGAAAAAAGTCAATGAAGGGGGCAAGGGTGTGAGAAAGGGGATCCTTCGAGCCCGGCCTGGCGACTATCCTGCCGTATTCGAACCAGCAGATGCACCCAAGACAATCGCGGTTGAACGCCATGGATTCGGCCATCTCAAGGTCGGTAGTGGTATAGACAAATGCTGTATTATTCATGCGCCTGGCCACCTTGAAGGTGCGAATGCGGGTGTAGAGTCGCCCGTCATGATAGCCGGGCTTCCTGCCTTCGTCCCAGAATGCCTCTCCGCCCTGGAGCAATCGGCCGTGGTCCACAGGCGGCCTAATATAGTTTTCCGGGCCGCCGGGATTGCACTCGATGAGAATGTCTCTGCGAAGGGTGCGCGCGTAACGGCTCATATCGTGATAGGAATTGGCCAGCGACTGGCAGGAGAAGTCCAGCCACGCTCGGCGTAACAGATTGTCCGGTGGGCCGGTCATTGGCGGCTGGACAGCATTCAAGTCATCGATACCCATTTTCTTTAGCTGTTCAGGAGTGAACGTATCAGCGAGATAGTCGCGGAACCGTTGTACGGAGTTAGCGTCTCGGCCGGGACCGTACGTGTAGTTGTCGAAGTGGAGCAGGTCAGCTTCAATGTCGTTGACAGCAAATCGAACGAGCTGCCTGTAGAACGCCTGGGCACCGGCGTGGTTGCGGTTCCAGCGGTAGCGATAAGTGGCCTTATAATACGTTCGGGGCTTGCCATCCTTATCGAGTATGACCCAGTCCCTGGCCTGCGGAACTTCTTTGAATAGCGGTTCCCAAAGAAAAGCCCCACTGTAGTTATAAACACCGACACGCAGACCGGCATCATGGCAGAGCTTGGCGAACTTGACCGCATCGGCCATGCTTTCGCGTTCCGCCTCCAGACCTGCACCCTTGTAGCAGTGCATCATGACGAAGTTAACGCCCAGGGCCTTTAGTTCGGCAATCATCTCGGGACTATGTTCTTGCAAGTAGTCGGCACGTTGCTCGGCCGTCGGTGTGTAGCCGTCACTGCCGTCACGCCGAACACGGAAGAGCAGCGGTTCCCAGCTCCCCGCCATCACGATCCCATCACGCTGCAGCCAATTTGGGCGTTGCTCCAGCGGCAGGGTCAGTGGTTGGGACCCCGCCTTGCGGGAACCTTCAGCGTTTACTAACCCGGAGAGACACAGGAGTAGAAAGATGATTTGCATGACAGCTAAAAAAAATCTATCAAAGGTAGTTTTTGTCGCCATTTTTATATGTAAATCTTTCATAACTTTCTTCCGCTCTCGTAAATTCTCCTTTCAAGTTTTATTAGTTTATCGCAGTGGCAAGCCAATATCAAGATAAGCTTAAAGAATTTGGTGAGCCGTTATGGACGCCAATAGCGAAACCTTCATATATGGAACGCCTTTGGTTTCAGAAGGAGTCCTCATTTCAGGTGGACAACTTTATGAAAGAAGCTATAATCTCGGTCGGACTTGGGTATCATGCTCGCACCTGTGGTAACGCGAGTACCGGTGAAGTTTGGTTGCATGCGTTTCAATTAAAGCCAGCAGAGCGTCGCAGATTAGAATCGTGGGACAAGACAAAGCCATCTGGGCAACGGTGTTTATGTGCTTCATTACAGCACCTGTACTCGCGTTAGCCCCCTTGCCGTCTGCGACGGCAGATAAGGGGGTGCAAGCACCGGCTATAGGATTGAATTCAAACCTGCAAAGAAGAGACAATAGCAAGATTGGTACTGTCATACAGTTAGCCGGGAATGCTGATGCCGATGAGGTTCGGATTGCCTGCCTCAATCGCCTGCGAAAACGGCACGGCTTAGATGAGTCGTTCAAAAAAGATCTTGATAAGCTCATTTCCCAGATCGATCGCTGGATAAATGAGAAGTCCTTGCCTTATTTTGGACGCGAAGTCGCTCGCACACGGGATTTTGACTTTGGGATTGACGATACCTCACCTCTGTATCCATTGACCTATCTGTACCGTGGCAGGATGGTAATCTGGTACACGATGGAATCCGGTAGTGTTTGGAGCATTCCTGAGCGAAAGAGGGCGTTCCTGGATGAGGCGCGGGGGTTTTTTGAGAAGGCTGCGCAGGCCTTTCCCGAAAACAAAATCACCCAAATGTACCTGGGCCGTCCTATCGCGCCGGAAAAGTCATATCCATCTTTTCCAGGTGCGCCGGCGTGGGCCGTTTATCAGCGAGAAGGCCTGGAACGGCTGGCTGATATCATAGAGTGGTGGATTGACAACCGCATGCGGGAGAACGGCGAATACGGTGGCGGTTGGGGAGATGACTGTGAAATGTGGCGCTGGTGGGTGCCGGTTTTGATTGGATTCGATAGTCCAAAGATAACAAAAGCACAAGCACGTTTCTCTAATGCCTTGCTCAATCAGCCACACATGAAGCTCGGCTATACAACCAGAATGTCAGACGTGGAACATACCGCGGAGGATTCTGCCGATGCCATAACACCGATGATGCACCTGGACCCAGACAACGACCTTTGGAACAAACGTGCGCTTCGCATAGCTGAGCTGATGGAAACATTTTGGACTGGTCGCAATGAGCGCGGTTTCCTGCAGTTCAAGAGTACATACTTCACCGCAGATAAGGTCGACGCGAGCCCGAATCGCGCTTGTGACACCGTTTACCACCCGAGGGTGGTTCAACCTGCGTTGCTTTACTGGCAGCGAACCGGTGATAAGAAGCTGACGGAGCTCTTTACATCCTGGATGGACACCTGGGTTGATGCAGCGGCACGGACCGACCGTGGCAAGCCCAGGGGCATTGTGCCTACTGCGATCCACTGGCCTGGCGGTGGTGCTGGTGGTCTCGGACCCGATTGGTGGGATCCGCGGAACCACCGTGAATACACTCTATATTTATACCCAAGCGCAATGAGCCTGATGACTCACACGCTGTTGCTGACCCATTACATGACCGGCCAGACCAAATATACCGAACCAATCCGCTCGCTGGCCAACATCCGCCTTAAATATCTCGGTACACCGCCAAAAAAGCAACCGGCCCCCGGCACAGAAGCCTGGTGCGGCTCGAAGCTCAACCTCTCGAGTGTAATCGCTAAATACAGGTTTCTGACAGGCAACAGTGAGTTTGACAGGCTTATAGCTAAGGAGACATCACCATATATGCGTTTTCGGTTGCATGGCGATTTGGGCTCGCTAGTCTTGGCGCTCCGCCACAATGCCGAGGCCTTGCGGATAAACTTCCCGGCTTATACCAGCGAAGTCCGCTACACGGACCGGGTTCTGCGGTTCCCTGCTCTTTTTGGAGATAACGGAATTATATCCAAGCCAATAGAAACGATTCACACGCCGGATACTTCGTTACTTTACTCGACAGTAACAGGCGACCCCGGCGATGCCGGATACTTTCCACTTAACACAGTCCGCTGGTTGACTCAGCCTCGTGACATAGCCGCGTTAGTCACTGAGTCGGGCACAGAGAAATTTTGTGCCGAGCTGCTCCATTTCGGCAAAAAGAAGCGGCACATGTCGGCTGTGTTCTATCTGCTAAAGCCTGGCGACTATGTGTTTACCATTAGGCTCAAGGACGCTCAAGGACAAAAACCGCTGCAAACGCGTGAGTTCACAGTGAAAGCGCCCAGAAACCGGATTTCTTTTCAATTACCGCCGCGGAAGCTCTGCGTATTAGACATTCGCCGCCATTAGAGAGCGCTGCTGAACCGGCGCTATTGGCCGGGTTGAGAAGGAAAAGCTTAAATTGCCCTTGATGTTTTCGGCAATTGCAGTAGTATTCAATGCAAATAGCAGAATCGATTGAATGTCAGGCAAATAACTGTTCGTTCATTAAGGGAGGACTTCTATGAAAGTGACAGAGCTCTGGAGTTCGAGGCAAAAACCCACCATTTCCTTCGAATTATTCCCTCCCAGGTCCCCAAAAGGCGCTGAGAAACTTGAAAATACAATCGATGAGTTAGCTAGGCTGAAACCAGACTTTGTTTCTGTTACCTTCGGGGCTGGTGGCTCCACTCGGCAAGGTTCGCATCAGCTCGTCGAAAAGCTCAAGAACGAAAAGAAGCTGGAAGTAATGGCCTATTTTGCCTGCTATGGATTGGGACCGGACGATATTAATGCTGTTCTGGACAGCTACCAGGCGTTAGGGGTGGAGAATGTTTTGGCTGTGCGCGGAGATATGCCACGTGAACAGGAGGATTTTAAACCTCACCCAGACAGCCTTCCCCACGCTTCCGACCTTATTGTATTTATTCGGCCGCGATACAGCTTTTGTTTGGGAGCGGCAGGCTACCCGGAAGGGCATATCGATTGCCAGAGCAAAGATAAGGACATCGAGTATCTTAAGCTTAAAGTAGATAATGGGGCCGAGTACATTATCAGCAACTACTTCTACGATAATAAATACTTCTTTGATTTTGTGGAACGCTGCCGGGCAATCGGTATAGATGTTCCTATACTGCCGGGCGTCATGCCTATATACAGCGTCAAGATGATGGAGATGTTAGCCGGTATGTGCGGGGCGACCATCAGCAACCCGGTGCGTCAGGGCATAGCCTCCCTGCCCGAGGGCGATAAGGAAGCACTTGTCAATTTTGGAATCGAGTTTGCGGTGGGCCAGTGCAGGGAATTGCTTGAAGCCGAAGTGCCGGGATTGCATTTCTACACAATGGATTTGAGCAAATCCGCCGTCGGAATTGTCAATCGCCTGAGAACCGATGGGTTATTGTGAACTCTTTTACCGATATCGGCCAAACTGGAAACTCTTCGTTACCGGCCGGCTTCTGGCTTCAAGCATGATTCTTTCAACACGCGCGGCGACCTTCGGGTGTTCGTTAGCAACGTTGTTCTTCTCAGAGATATCGCTTTCCAGGTCGTAGAGTTCCAGCGGTGAATCCGGGTTTTTCCGAAGATTCTGCTTGATGCCCTTCCATTTGCCCATGCGGACAGCCAATTGTCCGCCATAACCGGCGAAGTCCCAGAACAGATAATCGTGTTTCTTCTGCCGCTCCGGCTGCGACAGCAGCGTCGGGACAAAACTTATCCCGTCAGTGTCGCTTGGCGGCTTTACTCCGACGATTTCGGCCAAAGTGGCTAACACATCGTAGTGTGCCGAAGCGTGGTCGCTGACCGAGCCGGCCTTGGTTTTTCCGGGCCAGCGAACAATCATGGGCATGCGAATACCGCCTTCGTAGAGCGAGCCTTTTAGCCCGCGAAGCGGACCGACGCTGTTGAAGAATTCGTAATCGACTTGGTCTTTCAGATACGTGGTGCCGTTATCGGAAGTAAAGAACACAACGGTATTGTTGTCCAGATTCAGTCTTTTGAGCAGTCTAATTATGCGTCCAACCTGTCGGTCCATAAAGCTGATCATCGCGGCGTAGCAGGCCTTAGGGGTAGGATGGGGTAGATACGATTTACCTTTGTAGGGCGTTTCCGGCCATTTTCCCTTGTACTGATTGAGGTCTTCTTCCGGAACCTGTAGAGCTAAGTGGGGAATGACAGTAGGGTAGTAAACAAAGAACGGCTTGTCCTTGTTTGCACGGATAAATTTCAGCATCTCGTCGGCGATAACCTGTGGTGCGTAACGTTCTCCAGTTAGTCCGCGGGTATTACCTTCAAGTATGATTTTTTCACGATTGCTGATAAGGTACTTCGGATACAAGTTATGGGCGTGACGCTGGCAGTTGTAGCCGACAAAACGGTCAAATCCCTGGTTTAGGGGGTCGCCGGTAGAGCCGACTTCGCCCAGACCCCATTTGCCGAAAGCTCCAGTGACGTAGCCCTGCTGTTTGAGCAGGCTGGCAATGGTTACAGTGTCAGCCGGCAGGGGCAATTGGCCTCGGAAACTGTCCCAACCGCCGACTTCGGAATTATTACGCACGTAAGCATGCCCGCCATGTTTGCCGGTCATCAGGTTGCAGCGGGCCGGGGCGCAGACCGCTGAGCCGGTGTAATATTGGGTAAAGCGCATCC
>CAYGBH010000262.1:0-6014 GCA_964348055.1 uncultured Pirellulales bacterium | reverse complement strand
GTATACCGTATAGTCCGGTGGGCCATTGACCTCATCGACGCGCCAGTAGTAGGTTGTTTCGAAATCAAGGCGTGGCGGAGCATAGCTGTTGGCATCCCGAGCGATACCGCCAACGCCATCGTTGACATTATTGAAGTTATCACTAAGGTAAACTTTGTGCCCATTGGTTGGTGCCGCGTAAACTCCCGGCGTCCAGCTAAGGACCACGTCCCGGGGCACATCTGTCGCCTTATTAGCAGGATTTGGGTTAACGGCAACTACCGCAACATCCCTCAGGCCGTATTCTGCCACACGCATAATGTCATCGACATTGGCCTGGCCGCTTGCGTCACGGAACCGAACAAACCCCCGGGTAGTATCACCCGGTACGTAGTGCTTCACCCACGCCGCAGCATCGCCGACTTTATCTGTGGCTAAGACGGTAAGATTCTCACTTCTTGCCGCGTCGGCAGACACCGGCCGCCTCGATTGCCACGTTTCGCGCAGCCCCCACTCAATCCCTTTAGCTGTGATAGTGACGTCATCGTAGGTGTTCCACGTCCCGCTGGCCGCGTTAAATCCCAAAATGGCGGGCGCTCCGGCATCACCCCAGGTAGTTCTGCTAAGACCGGCAGGCGCCATGTACCAAAATGGAATATCCGAATACCACACAATCTTGCCACCAGCATCCAGATATTGACGAAGCGTGCAAGTAGCTGACATGGTCTCTACAACGGTCTCCGGTACGGCATCCCGACAGAACACGACCACGCTCGTCGCGCCGTCAGCAATGCGAGCGACCATCCACGTCTTGAGTGCGGAAGCGCTGAGGATCTCGTAGCCCTCTGCCTCCAAAGCGTCTCGTGTACCCGCGCCACTTCCGGACCAGCCCCATTCATAGTCCCCATCCCAGTAGGCAGCGCGATATATTCCCCAGGCTTGTCCCTGAGCCAAGCCTAAGACCAACGTAAAGAAGACTGGATAAATCAATCTCTTACACATAATAGTCCTCCTTCAAACAAAATAACCGATAAAAACCTCCACTCTTAACAAATTTATGTAACAGTCCGGAGCAATCTTCATAGGACTTTACTCTACCTCCTTCTCTCAAAAGCTCAACATGAGCTGTTAACTGAAATGCACAGCTCTTAACTCCTCCTCGGGAAGATTATAATTCCACAGAGTCAGAAGAAAAAATCCTTACACTTCACCAATACTATCTTATACCAACTTCGCCACTTCGTTTCAAGGTCAAATTTTCAATTCCCGCTGAAAATTTCGTATCTCCCTTCGGCTTTGCTCAGGGTAAACTGTTGTTGGTTTCCGCTCCCGGCCGCATCACGTCTTTAGGTACAGAAAATAACACAAAAGAAGAAAAAAGGCAAAAGAACAAAGACAGCGTTTAGCAGGTAGGGGGTGCTTATTAGGATATAAGATAATCAGTAAATCAGGTGGCAGGCTATCAGGATAGCAGGTTATCAAGTAAAAGAATAGAAGGTGGATGATTGAATTAGTTAATTTGGTTAATTAGTGATTATTTAAATTTGTGTGAATTCGTGGCTAATAAAACAAAATCCGCGCAATCTTTCTTGTTATTGCCTCTCGTTTTGGTTATCTTTTTTAACATATGGTGAAGTTCAGACACACACTTCTGGGAATTGTGTTTCTTAGCCGAATAGTGCTGGCGGATGGATTAACCGTGGCTGTTAACTCTGCAGCCGACAGCCGGAATGCCATCGACAATTTGTTGGCCGGCCGATTCAATTGGAGGATTAGCCCACCGCTGGTCGCTCCTGTTAATCGTCCGGGGCATCTGACCTATTCAGTCAAGGACCCTTCAATTGTTCGCTATGAGGGAAAATGGCACCTGTTCTGCACGATCCGCGGCAGGGAGCGATCTCACCAAATAGAATATCTCTGCTTTGAGGATTGGAAAAATGCCAATCTCGCGAAGCGTTCTGTGTTGAAGTTAACCGACGGATATTTCTGCGCTCCTCAGGTCTTCTACTTTGTACCCCATAAAAGGGACCCCACAAAGTGGGAACCCAAATGGTATTTGATATACCAGGTGATTGACAAAACGCGCAAGCCCGGCCTCCAGCCTGCGTATTCGACAACGAGCGACATTGCTGACCCCAATTCATGGAGCAGGCCGGAGCTGTTCTTTTCAGAGCAGCCAGAGAACGTAAAGAGGTGGATAGATTTCTGGGTGATTTGTGACGCCATGCGAGCACATCTTTTCTTCACTTCGCTGGACGGACGAATGTGGCGGTCGGAAACCAGCCTGACGGATTTCCCAAGCGGCTGGGGCCGACCCAGCGTTGTGCTCAGCGGCGATATCTTTGAGGCCAGTCACACATACCACCTCAAGGGGCTGAACAAATTCTTGACTATAGTCGAAGCTCAGGCTGGTGGGCGGCGCTACTACAAGGCTTACATTGCTGAGAAACTCGACGGCCGGTGGACTCCGCTGGCCGCAACAAAAGATAAGCCGTTCGCCAGTCCGACCAACGCGCGGGACAAAACTATGCACTGGACCGACTCATTTAGCCACGGCGAACTGATACGCGATTGTTACGACCAAACCCTTGTCGTGGACCCCGCTCATCTAAGGTTACTCTTCCAGGGCGTAGCTGATGAGGATAAGAGAGGAAAGAAGTACGGACAAATCCCTTGGCGTCTCGGAATACTAACGCCTGAACAATGAGTAAGACAGCCCAAGGTACCCCAGCTCAATAGGCATCGTTGAGTTATCCCCATTTAGAAAAGCCTTGATTAGCACCCCAACTCGATATGGACCACAAATCAGCCCGGTGGCGCCACTGGCCAAAACCACACCGTCAGCGCCGGCCTCGATCAACCTCCCTCTCGCGCTTCGTAGCGAACTACTTCGCAGAGTAGCATCGGCGGGTCGGCTCTGTTAGGGCCGTTTATGCAGGGGAAAATCGAGGTATTTCATCTGGAAGTATATGGGAAAAATTTCCAGCATTGCCTCAAAAAAAGCGATTTCTAATGAAATCACCATCCTAATATGTCGATAATTTTGTCAATCAGACGAAATATAGTCACCGTGTACTTATAGGACATTAGGTGTCTTGGCAAATTTTGTGAAAGCCGCATAAAGGCTCGGAAATAGGCTATACAATGAGTGAATGGGTTCATGTTTTGGTAATCGAGGACGATGAGCTTGTCCAGAAAGCGTTGAAACGCAGCCTGAAACTATATGGATTTAAGGTTTTTATGGCCAAAGATGGACAAACCGGATTTAGACTCGCACAGGTGAAAAAGCCCGCATTTATTTTATTAGATTGGATGATGCCGGAGATGGACGGGCTGGAAGTTCTCGCGGAGCTTAAGCACAATAAGAAAACAGAGAATATACCTGTGTTTATGTTGACGGGCAGAGACACCATAGGTGATTTAGACCAGGCATTTGAGATAGGAGCCGATGACTATATTACGAAGCCTTTGGACCCGAGGGATTTAGGCAAAACCATCGCACACAAATGGGAAAATCATAAAAGTCGGACTTGTGCTCGATAAAGCCGGCTATGGACACTGGCCGAGGTTTTGACAAAATAAAAGACCCTGGAGAGAGACGGGAATGACAATTGGCAAAAAATTAGACGTGGGAATTGGTATTCTTCTGGCTCTTTTTTTGCTATTGGGTGCCATCTCTTACTTCCAGACCAGACAAGTGGATAAAAGTCTGAGAGAGATAGCCAGGGCAAATAGGCCAACCGGCGCCACATCTCATAACACCCAGATTAATGACTTCCCGGACGAAGAAACCCCGGTATCAACTTATGCGGCTCTCGAACATGCCAAAGTGACAGCCCACACCGCTGTTGGAGTAACTCTGATTTTGATTTTTGCCGGATTTATTATCGGGTCCGCCTCCTACGTTATTATTAATCGTTCTATTACGAAACGAATTACAAAACTCAGAGACGCTGCAAGCACAATAGGCAAGGGGAATCTGGACGCTCGGATCGAAATCAGCTCTAACGATGAAATCGGCGAATTGGCCGTCTCTTTCAATGATATGGCCCATAAATTAAAAGACTCCTATACACACCTTGAAGAAAAGGTGCAAGAGCGTACCGCCAAGCTGACCGCCGTCAATAAACGACTGGCCAAAGAAGCCGACAAACGTAAGAAGGCTAAGACGCAACTCCAGAATGCCCAGGAGAAACTGGTTGAGACAGCCCGCAGGGTGGGCATGGCTGAGGTGGCGACCAATGTGCTGCACAATGTGGGCAATGTGCTCAATAGTGTCAGCGTTACCACTGAGTCAATTCAAAAAAGAATCCGCAATTCAAAAGTCTCTTATCTTACCGACGTGGTGGGCCTGCTCGAAGAGCATGCAAACGAGTTGGGCACATTCATGACAACTGAGGAACCCGGCAAGAAACTACCAGCTTTTCTGGCCAATTTGTCCAAGGAATTGGTCGAAGAACAAGAAAATTGCCTCGGGGCATTGAAGATGTTGACCGAACATGTTGAGCATATGGCCGACGTTATCCAGCTTCAGCAATCGTATAATAAAACGAAAGGCCTGACTGAGTCGGTGTCCATCGCGGAACTTGTGGAAGACGCCATTCGCATAAGCACCGACGCACGAATGCGGGACAACTTGCAAGTCAAACGCGAGCTTCCAGACCTGCCGTCCATTCTGCTCGACCGCCATAAAGTCCTACAGATTCTAACAAACCTTATCAGCAATGCGAAATATGCTCTATCCAAAAGTAACCGAGATGACAAGATCCTTGTAATACGTGTGAAAGAGCCGGAAGGTGGGAAAATCCGGATTGAGGTGTGCGACAACGGAATGGGCATCGCCAAAGGGAACTTGACGCGGATATTCGAGCATGGTTTCACAACCAACAAAAACGGGCATGGATTCGGACTGCACAGCGCGGCTCTTGCTACAAGTGAAATGGACGGCTCACTAAGCGTCCACAGCGATGGTCGCGGTAAAGGCGCCGTGTTCACCATTGAATTGCCTTTCAAGACACAGGAGGCTGCAAAATGAACAACGGGGAAAAAGAAATGGTTCACCGTATTCTGGTCATCGACGACAATCCAGACATCCACAAGGATTTCCAGACCATCCTTGGTGAAGAGGAACAGGACACAGAGCTGGACGAGCTTAGGGCTGAGGTCTTAGGGGACAACGCCGATGAATCCGTAGCCAAGACCAGGTATGAACTCAACTTCGCATCTCAGGGAAAAGAAGGCAGCGAGAAGATTAAACAAGCCCTTTGCGAGAACCGCCCCTACGAACTGGCTTTTATCGACTCTCGCATGCCGCCGGGCTGGGACGGGCTCGAAACTATAGAGCATATTTGGAAAACTGATCCTCACATCCAGATTGTTATCTGCACGGCCTATTCAGATTATTCCTGGGAAGAGATAGCCAAACGCCTCGGTAAATCGGAAAACCTTCTGATGTTGAAGAAACCCTTCGACAGCGCCGAGGTCGCTCAACTCGCCAGCGCCCTCACAGAAAAATGGAGCTTGGCTAGGCAAGCGTCCATGAAGATGGAACAATTGGAGCGAATGGTGAAAGAACGAACGGATGAACTAACAAAGATCAATAAACAGCTTGAACAGGAGGTCGCCGAGCGTAAGCGTGCACAGGAAAAACAGACTGAGCTCTTCAGGCAGGTAGAGAGTATTAATCGTGAATTAAAAGATTTTGCATCCATCGTGTCACACGATTTGAAGGCGCCGCTGCGTGGAATTAAGACCTTGGCGAACTGGATATCAACTGATTATGCAGATAAGCTCGATAAGGACGGCAGAGAACAAATAGATTTGCTTTCGGGCAGGGTAGACTGGATGCATCAGCTGATTGAAGGTGTGCTTGAATATTCGCGAGTCGGACGCACAAAAGAAGAATGGGTTCAGGTGAATCTGAGCCAAGTCGTTCCCAAAGTCATCGAGATGATTGCTCCACCGGAAAATATTACGATTACCATCGAAAATAAACTGCCCACCATTGAGTGTGAGCCGACCCGTATTATGCAAGT
>CAYGBH010000261.1:267-6016 GCA_964348055.1 uncultured Pirellulales bacterium | reverse complement strand
TCGAGGAGAAGTATATCGAGGAAGGCGAGGAAAGAATTGTCCATACAGTCAAAACGCCTGTCAAAGATGAGCAAGGTGACGTCGTTGGAGTGTTAGGCATCTTCTGGGATATCACCGAGCTCAAGCGTAAAGAAGAAGAGCTCAATATTTACAGGGAGAATATTGTTCAAGCTGAGGAACTGGCCGCGGTGGGAACCTTAAGCGCTACCCTGGCCCATGAGCTGACCCAGCCTCTAACGGTTATTGGTCTATCAATTGGGAATTCTCTGGCGGAACTGGAGAAAAGGTCGTGTCCGGATACTGTCGTGGAAGACCTCAAGGAGGGCCTAAGTGAGGTTTCGAGTATAACTTCGATGGTCGATAGGTTTCGCAACTTCGCGAGGATGTCCACAAAAAGAGCTGTCAGCGAAGTAGATTTTAAGGCAGTTGCTGAGAGAATTGTGAAGTTGTTAGACGAAAGTGCATGGCGTGCAAAAGTGACCCTGCAGGTCGAAGGGATGGACAAACTGCCACTTATATATTCGTACGAGAGAGATCTGGAGCAATTATTTTTTTCGCTGATTGAGAACGCAATACAAGCGGCCGATGGCAAAAAGAAACACCGGATTATTATCAGTGGCGCTGTAAGAGATGACGAGTACATTGAATTGCAATTCTCTGATAACTGCGGCGGTATTGCGCCGGAAAATCTTGATAGGATTTTTGAGCCGTTCTTCACCACCAAAGATGCACATGAAAGAACAGGTTTAGGGCTTTGCGTTGTGGAGCGCATAGTATCCCAGCTCGACGGCCAGGTCCGCGTCGAAAGCGAACTCGGCAAAGGTTCAACCTTTTTCGTCACTTTGCCGATAAATAGAGATGAGTGATGACTAAGTGCTAATGACAAATAACACCAAACAACATGTCTTTTTTGTCGATGATAAGCCAGGGGTATGCAAGGTGGTCGGCAGAACTCTCGAACAAGCCGGCTTGGAAGTCAGTTGCTTTGTCTCTGGAGGCGAGTGCCTTAAACAATTGCGCTGCCGAACTTGCGATTTACTTATTACTGATGTGAAAATGCCTGAAATGGATGGTATAGAGCTATTAACCGAGGTCAAAAGTATTATTCCGTCGTTGCCGGTTCTGGTGATAACCGGCTACGGGGATACGCGAATGGCGGTCAAGGCCCTCAAGACAGGCGCATTGGACTTTATTGAAAAACCTCTGGACAGACAGTCTTTTCTATTGGCTGTTGAGTCCGCGCTAAAGCGAAATGCTCAGACTCCTCGGCCTATGAGCAGTGTGCTTACCAAAACGGAGATGGAAGTTCTGCGTTTAATTTTGGACAGCAAGAGCAACAAAGAAATAGCACAGTTGCGACACCGGTCTGTGAGGACCATCGAGGATCATCGAAGCCGCATTATGCGGAAGCTCGGTGTTGATAACCTGGTCGATTTAGTCAAACAGACTGCTGTGGTGAGGCTGGTCGAAAATAAATAAAGGCATAAGGCCATTTTACAATAGAGTCGAGTTTCGCACTTTTGTATAGGAGAACTCCTTGTAAAACAAGAACTTACGTTTAATTTAGGATTTTATGCATCTTCGATAGAAGGTTCGAACATGAAAAAATAATCGGGTCATTGAGAAATTGGGCATTGGCTTAAAATTACCCAAATTAACACCTTTCCAAAAGTGCTAAAGTTAAGAATAGAATAAGCCAGCCAGAATTAGTCGTTCACACCCACTTGTATCTTGCATATTTCTGCGTGAAAAAACCACGTAGTTTCCACGTCTCTTTTCTGCTGAGTGGGAATATTTCCTGCAAAATACCGTAGTATCCCCAGTTGTTCTCAGGGACAAGAGTTGATAAAATATTTTTTTTGGAAGAAATAGAGCGCTGTACGGCTGCTTCTATCTGAGTGTTAGAAAAGAGAGCGTTCTTCCTCGGTTAAGGACGCGATTTGCCGTTCGTTTTGTATCACTTTGTCGACCAATAAAGGTGGAAGATAACTAAGTAGCAATGACAAATATCTCTGAACAACATATCTTTTTTGTCGATGATGAGCTCAAGGTACGCAAGATGGTCAGCAGAACTCTTGAACAAGTCGGCTTGAAAGTTAGTTGTTTTGCCCGTGCAACCGAGTGCCTTGAACAATTGTGCTGCCGAAAGTGCGATTTGCTTATTACTGATGTGAAAATGCCCGAAATGGATGGCATAGAGCTATTAACCGAGGTGAAACGTATTATTCCATCGTTGCCGGTTATAGTTATAACGGCATATGGGGATGTACCAATGGCGGTCGAGGCCATCAAGGCGGGCGCGTTGAACTTCATTGAAAAACCTCTGGATAGACAATCTTTTCTATCAGCTGTTGAGGCCGTGTTAAAGCGAAATGCTCTGATTCATCAGATTGTGGGCGACGTGCTTACCAAAACGGAGATGATAATCCTGCGCTTAATTTTGGACGGCAAGAGTACCAAGGAAATAGCCGGGTTGCGACACAGGTCTGTGAGGACCATCGAGGATCATCGAAGCCGCATTATGCGTAAGCTCGGTGTCGATAACCTGGTCGATTTAGTCAAACAGACTGCTGTGGTCAGACTGGTCGAAAATGAATAACAGCATAAGGCCATTTTACAATAGAGTAAGCTGGCCATAAGTAATTGTTCACACGTACTTGTCTCTTATATATCTCTGTGTGCAAAATCCCGTAGTTTCCACGTTCATTTCAAGAAAAAAGTCTAAAAAATCCTGCGAAATCCCGTAGTTTCCACAACTATTCTTCGCGAAATATGCGCCGAAATATAGAGAGGCGGATCTCGTGAAGCAAGATACGAAGTGTGCGACATGCGAGATGCGAAATGATGGCAAGGAAGTGGTAACTTAGGTAAGTTTCGCTGACAAGCGATGTAGTTGTAAAACATTTTGGAAAAGTTGAAAATGAAAGGTAAAGGAGGTTTTACACTAATTGAACTGATGATGGTTATTCTCATCGTCGGCATCTTAGCTGCGACGTCAGTTCCGCTTATGCGGGGCCATATCGATGCGGCCAAATGGTCGGAAGGAAGGGCAATCATGGGTACCATCGCCACCGCACTGCGTACCCACATCGCCGAGAAAGGTAGTAATTTTTCAGCTGTTCCGAAGCTGGTGGAGTTAGGTTTTGCAAAAGACGACTTGGATGGCGCCTATTTCAAAGGTGGTGAGTCTGGCAAAGGGGGCAGTAATTTCTCATGGGTGATAAATGACGATGACCCAATCGACTTCCTGGTCACGGCTACCGCACCTCCGGAGATTAGAATCCCTTCTAAGATTACGCTGGATCATAAGGGCAATTGGGTCGAAACGCCGTAAAAGTCAGGCCTCCGATTGTGGCTGGCGGGGTGGCAGATTTTCGTTGACATCAACGTAATAGTTGGCGGCGATGATATCATCCATAATGGCGAACAGGTGGTAGACTGCCGTTGAAGCATCTTGCTACTTTTCTAAAATGCTCCTGTATACACAAAATAAATTGGTAAAAAGGGAATTACGATGCTTAAAGCAAAAGATATTATGATCAAGGAAGTAAAAGCAAAAGAAATTATGACCAAGGAAGTAATTACCGTAACAGAACACACTCCTATTTTTCAAGCCGTAGAACTTCTGTGGAAAAACAATATCACCGGTGTCCCTGTGGTCGAAGATGATATGATTTTGGTGGGGGTTCTCACAGAAAAAGATGTACTAAGATTATTCTGGGCCGATGAAGATCAGAAGAATGAGCCGGTTAGTAGCTTTATGACACAACCTGCGGTGCAATTTGATGAAAATGACACCCTGGCGAGTGTTTGTGAGTGTTTGATGAACTACTCTCTTAGAAGGGTCCCCGTCACATCACAGGGCAAAGTGGTCGGCATCATCAGCAGAGCCGATATGATTGGATATATTCTTCAACAATGGAAGGCAAACATCATACCAGCTTCTGGCGCGTGAAAATAATGACACTGCTTGCTGTGCCTGCGATAGAAGCAACATAGAAATAGCCCTTTTGCTTGGCCGTGCTATGAGGACAATTGAGATACATCACAGCCGCATTATGCGTAAGCTCGGTGTCGATAACCTCATCGATTTAGTCAAACAGACTGCTGTAGTGAAGCCGGTCGAGTTGGGGGAAAATAAATAACGGCGTAAGGTCATTTTATAATAGAATAGTAAGCTGGCTATAAGTAGTTGTTCACACCCACTTATCACTTATATGTTTCTGTGAGTAAAATCACGTAGTTTCCACGTTCATTTCAAGCAAAAGGGTGCAAGAATCCTGCAAAATACTGTAATGTTCCCAGTTGTTCTTAAGATGTACATCGTCAGCAGAAATGAGACAAATTTAGCTTTATATTAGAGAGCAATTTCAGCTCCGATTATCATTTTACTATTATATTGCTTCCTTTCAAGAACCGTTTTTTGCTTCAATTCTTCACGCTTTCTCAAGATCTTTTCACGCCGGCCATGGTACACATCATCAGGGGTCACATTTCCAATAGCTTCGTGATATCGCCGACTGTTGTACCAATGAACAAACTGGGCTATCTCCATCTCAAGCTCTTGCGGTAGCCGCCAGTGTCCACGACCCGGCATGCGGCGTGATTGCTATTTTTTCTCCGAATCCTTGACCAAGCAGACCACAAGTCCGTCCGAAAGTGTCACTACGCATTCCTTCCCGGTAAGCGCTACACCCCAGCGCACCGGGTGCGCGGGAAACTGGGCGGTCCACAACGACCGGCCATCCACGGAGATGCCTTCGGCGCTGTCATGGTGGAGGACCACAAGTCCATCGGCGCCAATAGCCAGGCCACACACGTCCCTCGTCGTACCTGCCCAGAGGATGGAATCGCCCAGGGGCGCTTGCACCACGTCCCGGATTTTCCCGCTGGTCTTTGGATCCTTGTTCATCAAGTCAACGATGCGGTCCAGCGCCTGCGGATCGGGCGAGCAGAAAAGGCGGCCGTCGACCAGAGCAATGTGTCGGCCGGACGTCCAGAAATAGACGCGACCCTGGTGTCGTTTGAAGATGGTCGTCCTGGCACGCTCGTGGGAGAACAACTCGGGGCCGGTGCACGATGGCTTGTCGCCGGGCTCCAGAAACATTTCCATTCCCGCTTCGAGTTTGGAGACCACACGAGGACTGCCGCCGTCAAGCGCGTCCAGTGCTATGATTCCCACCGGGGCGCCGCCGTTGATGTACAGGGTGTTGCTCTTCAACAGGATGTTTCCCTGGACTCCGAAGCTCAGTTTCGGCTCCTTCCTGTCAAGAGTGTATGCCTGCCGCCAACGAAATCTTCCGGTGGCGACGTCCACCGCGGCGACAACTGCCCCGTCTGCGGCGGTGCTTCCAGCTGCTGTGTAAGCGGTCCCACCGTCGCTCAGAACAACGCCGCCGCCCAGAGGCCACGCTGACATGAGTCGGTTCATGATGTTGACGAATCGCTTTTCGGGCGCCAGTTCGACGCGTCCCAACAGCCGTCCGTTGGACGCGTCCACGCAGTACAGAGCACCATCACACGAGCCGAAAATAACCCGTCCGTTCCAATAGGCGGGTGGATGTAGCACGGCGGCATGGGACGAGATTTGCCAAAGGTTTTTTCCGTTGGTGGCGTCGAGGGCCCTCACGGTTCCGTCCGTCGCCCCCACGAAGATGCGTCCCTTGACGCACACAGGAGCGGTTAGGTCGCCGCCCGGCAAACGCCGCCGCCACAACTCTCTTGCCTTTTGCGCAACGGCAGCGGGAAC
>CAYGBH010000261.1:0-257 GCA_964348055.1 uncultured Pirellulales bacterium | reverse complement strand
CGAGTTGGCTCGGAACATCGGCCAGTCGTCTTGGTTCGCGGGCGCTTTCGATACGGGCGCAGCCCACGCACGCGATTCGGCCGGCGCGCTTGGTTCCTTCAGTGGCAAGCGCGGGGCCATGGAAAATGTGCCGTGAACCTGCCAGCAATCGCAGGCCAGCGGCATCCAATACAACCGCCCATTCGCCGGCACTACCCCGTCAAAACATCCGGGACGGACGACGCCTTCGTAGTCGGCAAGCTTTCGCGCAGCAATAT
>CAYGBH010000260.1:0-6034 GCA_964348055.1 uncultured Pirellulales bacterium | reverse complement strand
GGGGATTTTGGGTGTAAATGTATCGTCAGGCAACTCCGGATCCCACTGGAATTGATCGCGAACATTGACTGACTTCGTTTGGCCGTCACTTTGCCAATATTCGAATTCCATCCGTACAGGCAATTTAGTTTCCATATCAAACCACATACGATGTTTGTCGTTCGGCGAATTGTTCCCATATTTATTAGCACTGACCTCTACGACAAAGCATTCAATCCCTTCAATTTCAGTATTTTCCAGAATCCGATCCGCCTGGTTGATGAATGAAGCCAAGAACAAAATAAGATTCATCGGATGTTGATGCCTATCATCTTTCGTGTAAGTGGCCACACTGTAAGTGTTGTCCTCGAAATCTACAATTGTCCGCGTCAACCTGAAATTACTGTCGCTAGAGCCAAAGGTTGTTTCGTTCTGTTTCTTTTTGTCGATAACATACCACTCTATTGTTTGCAGCTTACTTTTTCTATAATAGCTGTCCTCGCGCCAGCAATCTCGTGATAGGTAAATCTTCCTGGCGGGATAGACAGTTAAATCACCGTTGACGGTGATCTCAGAGCGCTTCTGGTAGACTGCTGTTTCCACTTCTTTTAATACTGCAACTATTTCGTCCCGCAGCTTTACCGGCACATCTGCAAAAATCATTTCCCCTTTTCTTGCTGCAATAATTTCATCTAGCTCAGCATTAACAAATCCTTCGGGAATCTGAAGAGTAAACATATCAACTGGCACTTCTGCATAGTAATTAAATTGATCATGTATGATAGTAAGGGTCATTGTCGGGTCATAGCTTGTCTCAATACCACGCCTTTCTACGCGGACAGGTAATTTAGTCTCCACATCAAACCAGATATAAACCGGAACTTGCACAAGGAAATTTCCGTACATGCCGGGGCTGATCTCAAAACCCACACACTTATGGCCCTCCAAGCTTTGTGTGCCGAGAATCCGTTCAGCTTTGTGCAGAAAGCTTATCCACCGTTGCAACCCGCTCATAACATTATCGTAGAAAGGCGGAGTTTTCTCCGGCTTTTGTGTATAACATTGATATTTGGGCCATATCTGATATTTCACGAATCCTTCGCCATTTGGCAATATCCATTCCGTACTTATAACGTTATTTGCATCATCGAGTATATCTTTGCGATACATATCCCTTGCAGCATACCGCTTCTCCCATAGGGTCCCTATAGTGTCGGGCCCGTAGTCCCTGACTATCAATGCCCGCTGTCGGCAGATTACTGCCTCAACCTTCTCCAGCGACGCCATAATCTCCTGCCCCCAGGCTGCCGGCGATCCCAACCACCATTGGCCATTTTCTGAATCTCCACTGGGCCAAAAAGTTACTCCGCCGAGGACGATTATTGCAATCACTGCCGCGGTGGCCAGTTTTGGTATTCTACTTTTCATAATGGTTCTCCATACCTGGACAGTGTGAACTGTCGGCTGGAGCCGATGTTTGGGGAATGCGTTCAAGAGCTGATTTTTTAGCTCATCGCGGTGCTTTTCATTCGGAGCATCAAAAGGAATATCATTTACAAACTCTTCGATGTATTTTTCGTTATCGTTCATTATATTGACCCTCCGTTATTGGTAGCAGCATTCAGCTTTTTTCGCAGCTTGGAGGTAGCACGAGAGAGCCAGCTGCGAACTGTAGAGGGATTTTTTCCCAAACAAGCGGCTATTTCTGTTAACTTCATATTTTCAAAAAAACGCAGAGTGATGACAGTCTGGTACTTTGGTTTTAGGCTCAAGATAGCCTTTTTTAAGAGAGCCTTCTTTTCAAGCAGTTTATCGTTAGAGGCAATGACAAAGTCAGATTCCGCCCGAGTATTTCTTACAACATTCTGAATTACATCCGCTCTTCTTTTGGTGTCGCGCAGATGGTCGTTAACAGCGTTGGTGGCAATGCGAAGAAGCCAGCTTCGAAAATCAGTCACTTTTCCGTCAAAAGAGCTTAAGTTATGCATAACTTTAAAGAAAACAGTGGAAGTTACGTCCTCAGCATGGTGGCGGTCGAAAAGGCGGCGAATGCAATAGTGAAATACTTCGTTATAGTGTGAGAGATAGAGCTGTGCAAAGGCGTCCGGATCGCTGCACGCCCTTTGAATAAAACCAGTATTTTCGTCTTTGCTAAGAGCCACTTCCGTTTTCGTCTTTATCCTCCTTTTTTCAGTTCCAGCTATCATCATAATTATAAACGCATGGAGGGAAGAAAACGTCCCGAAAAAAATCGTGAAAAGTTATAAAATTTGTTCCACCATTAGCACATAAGAAAGGCCGGGCTAAGCAAGCCCGGCCTATTGGTTATTGCTGAAGTCCTCTGGAAACTGGACTAATCAGTGCCAAACAGGATTCTTCTGTAACAGATGGATAGGGGTTGTGCCCCGTTTTTTGGGCCCTTTGAATGATGGCAAACGTCGGCCATATCTAAATTCTTCAGGGAAATCTACTTTTCTGGCCACACTAATATTATAATTGAATCCCCTGCCCTCACTGAAATTTGTCTGCATCATCTCAAGCGGCTCCATGTATGCCGACCATTCGCCCCGCTCCGCCTCCCGGATCAGCCATCCTACAGCATCTTGAGCAGATTCAAAATCACGTGCCGTACCGAAAAGAATCGCCAGATCATTAACCCGGACAAAATCCTCCCATGTCGGCGCGCGTCCCTCTCCGAGTTCTCTCTTAATTTGTTCAAACTGCGCCATGCGAAGCTCCATTAAGGTATCTCGAAGCGCAATGTATCTGATTTTTTCGTCCGAATCCGCTTCGTACTTCCATGCCAGCTCCACCGACTGGATCGTTTCTACAAGCTCATCTGTTACGGTCATATCTTCGGGATTTCCAATATGGGCAGATTCCAGGAGAAGACGTGCGGCGTACCCATAAGGGTATGATGTTTTCGAGAGACATCCTCCTGCCTCCCAGAATTTCTCGCGCAACGCCACGGCAGTAACTAAAAGCTGCTCATCGGTGAGACCATCAATATTTAATTTTAACACAAGCTCTTCATACAATGGCTCGACTAAATCTGAATAACCAGGCCATGTGCTGACAATCTCATCCTGGGCTCTCCAAATTTCATTCATACCGGCAAGAGGAACTATAACGTCCGGTTCATCATCGTCAAGACCGAGTAAGTTTAGATCTCCAAGGTCCGGCAAGTTAACCTCTTGATTCTCTTCTTCAGCAGCGAAAGATTCCTCCGGTTCGGGCTCAGAAGGTAATTCCATCTCAACAAGTGTATAGTCGGGCGGAATATTGGGATCAAAATCGCTTGCCTGTAGCTCAACGTTCCATTGAAATTCATCCTGCACAATGTTTATTTTCGTGGATGTGCCATAAGAAAGGCCTTCCAGTTCTATTCGCACAGGTAAACCAGTCTCTACATCAACCCAAAGACGAGTCACAGCATCATCAAGACGCGGCCCGGATATTTTCTGCCCCTTTAGCTCAACACCTTCAACCAGCAATCCGTCGATTGTTTCACGTCCCAATTCTGTGTAGTCATTTGACAGGATTCGTTTGACCATTTCTCTTGGATCAATTCCACCAACTTCCCCACTACGTAACGGATAACGAATGTATTGCTTGGAGTGGTGTAAGACCGAAATAAGAGCCTTTTCTTGAGGAAGCATATAGATGCTGAACCGTAACTTTCCGCTTTGGAAGTCATCGGTTCTTCGTCCGTAACTCTGGGAACAATATACTTTCTTTTCCGTATCTGCCGCTATAAATTCAAAGCCTTCTTTTTTAGGACCGCTTGTTGCGCTTCGCCTCTCTCGGTATATATAACTATGAATTTTGTCGACCTTCTCGACCACACGAGCCCAAGCCACACTCGTCCCATCAACTGAGCCACCGAACTGCTGTATACCGATAAGTACTGCAATAATTATCGCCGCCGCAGCGACCAGTTTTGTAATTCCGCTTTTCATAATATGCTCCCATAAAACATGGTGCTTCGGTTTTCCTGATTGCAACAAAGATCTACTGAAACTATTGGAAGTTTCTTCAGCGATCTTATGCACATCAGCCGGTACACCTTTACTGCCTATACTTTTCAGGATTTCTTCAATATTTTCTGTGTTCATTTTATCAACTCCCAGTTTGCCAAATTCGCAAGCTTGCCCTTAAGGGCCGCCAGCGCCTTGGAGACGTGCGACCTTGCACCGGCTTGGCTGCAGCCTAAGTTCCGAGCAATATCTTCATAACCTTCTTGTCTTAAGTACCTCATAACTATTGCCCTTGCCTGTCTGGGACTGAGCTGAGAAATCGCTCGCTTTACCATTGACGTCAATTCAGTATCGGCTGTCTTCTGCTGCCCTTGAACGGCATCTAACTGCGTTTCGCCGATTTGGCCGTCCCTGCCAATTCTGTTCCGCCATGCTTTTGAATTGGCTGTCAGTGCGATTTTGTAGATATATGCGCCGGCTTTTTCGCCATTAAGTTTCTCAACGTGCTGCCAAATCCCCAACAGCGCATACTGCATTGCCTCAGCAAAAAGCTCCCTGTCGCCGGTCAATCTCCAAAGAATAGACGTCAGGAAACCGGCATACTCGCTTTTTACCTGTTCAAATAGCTCCAAGCGCCTGGCGTGCTTCATTTATCAAACTCTAATCAAATGTAATTGTTGAACATGTCCAGCTTACCAGTTAATAATAACCGCCGAGAAACGATTTTGTGTAAAACTTTTTGCGCAAAAAAAACAGCCACCGGAAAATCCGACGGCACACAAGGATGCTGTGCTCTCGACTGGTCCGTTTTCGGCTGCTTACGGCCTATTTCGTCCCGGCCGGCCTTTGCATTTTCAGCATGACAAAAAATCCAAAGGCGCCTGAGAACAAATAGCCCAGAGGCACGAACTTTAGGATAACATGTGTACCGAAATATTCGACCACAGGCAGCAAGGCCATAAAAACAACATTGGCCAAGGCCCACGTACCGCCTACCATAAAGCCCATTCGCTGTCCGAGACTCAGGCCCCTGGCGTGTCTCGATAAGGTTATCATCAATATGTAAGCAGCGATTGCAAAGAAGCCGGCACCAAACAGTATCCATATAGCAGCCCGAGTCTCTATTAATACCAAGTACGCCACCAGGAAAGGAATCGCCAGAAAAAGTGCCGCAATTGAACATTTCAGCTCGCTCCTCTTGCGGGCGATCTTTGCCCACGCAAATGAGCCTACCGCTCCCCCCAAACCGAACATCGTTGTGGAAAAGCCGCCGAAAGTAAGCTCAAAACCAAGCTCATTGAGTGCTGTCGGCAGAAGGTTTGCAAGAATGGTCGTCGAGATGGCCGCCGGCATTGCCATAATAATTATCAGCCAGAAACCCAGCCGGTTCTCGCCCGTTCGGCCCTTGTTGTTATTGAGCACTTTCCGCTCAACCGCCAGGCGGATTCTCAGGAACACGACCATTACAATACCGATAACCGGACACAGAGCCAGAGGATACAGACCCTGCAGACCGAAGCGAGAGACAAGAAATGCCGAGACCGCCCCCCCGCTTGCATACCCCAGAAAGCCACCGGCCATAAATACGGCTGTGCTGGTCGCCGGCGGAATCCTTCTGAGCCAGTGAACCGCCCGCAATGCTTCGGGGTGCACTATCGCTATCCCACAGCCGCTAACCACTGCAAGTACAATCATTATGGCAAAAGCACCGCTGCCTCTCGGCAGAGCAGCCAGCAGGCATATACTGGCGGCTAAAATCAGCCCAAGATGCAAAAACAAGGGCCTGCGACTGCCGGCACGCATGTGGCCGACCAGCGGCTGAACGCCGTTGCTCGTCATAAGCAGTGCGGCCAAAACAAGACCGCCCAGAGACAGGCTTAATGTAAATTCGGCCAGGATTGCCGGAAGAATAGCGGGCAGCATACTTGCGAACATATCGACCAGGAAATGAACGCCGGCAAGCACTAACAACTGCATCCAGTGAAATTTGGTGATTCTGCTATTCAAGTCTCAACTAATTGGCGCCTCGAACTTCTTACCCGTCAGGTGCTCGTATGCCTCGATGTATTTTTCGCTGG
>CAYGBH010000259.1:0-6068 GCA_964348055.1 uncultured Pirellulales bacterium | reverse complement strand
CGCTCGACGGCCTTGCGAGTATCAAGCGCCTCGGTTTGAATATTGTGTTCCTGCAAGACCTGCCTGGTTTCCTCAGGCAGTTTCATGAGCCCCGATGCACCGCAGCCGACTATTAACACAGACGGCTTAGCAGCAATAACAGTTTTCAAATCCTCAGCAGCCAACGAATGGCCCTGCTTTCTCCACCAATTGCTCTGGACGGTGCCGCCAAGGATTATACAATCGCTGCTGTAATCTGCCCCATCGATAACTATCTTGCCGAATTGATATGAGTCTATGTGCATATTTTAGCCCCACTTTCCGAATCTAATCTACTATGTCTGCAAAAGTTTACTATCTTGCATCGAAGGTGTAAATATGCTATCAGAATTGGCCTGTAGTATCGGATATAAATAGCGATTATGGACCCAAAGAAAACAGGCATATTGGCAATAGTGGGCGCCAGCCTAATGTGGTCGCTGGAGCCTATTTTTGCAAAATTGGCTTATGAGAACTCGGATTTTCTCCAAACCTCCGCTGTCAGAGCGATGGTTGTCACCTTGACGGCACTTTCGTATGTTCTTATCACCGGCAAAAGAAATCTTAAGATCACCTCGAAGCAGTTTTCAAAATTGGTCTATATTGCGATAGCCGGCACGGTATTTGCCGATTTACTGTACTTCTTTGCCTTGACAAAAATCTCCGTGCTCAATGCAGTTATCATAGGTCATATGCAGCCTATCTTCATTATTCTGATAGGCTTCTTTTTTCTAAAAGAAGACAAGCTGACAAAATTTGATTACGCAGGCATATGTATAATGATAATTGCCGCTGTGCTTGTTACAACAAAGACACCAGAGAATCTATCTATGATGAAATTTGGCACAGTTGGAGATATCTATGTGCTGTTGGCAACGGTGGCCTGGGCAACAACGGCAATAGTGATGAGAAAATATCTCATAGGGCTTAATGCCGGCGTAGTAACCTTTTACAGGTATTTAATTGCGTCGGCAATTTTTATTGTTTACTTATCGCTCCGGTCTTCGCTGGTTGTTTCCAATGTCTATCAAATCCTGGTCGGAGTCATAGTTGGTGTTGGGACCATACTGTATTATGAAGGCTTGAAGCGAATTAAAGCTGCTCAGGTTTCGGCTCTGGAGCTTTCGACCCCTTTTTTTGCGGCATTGTTGAGTTTCTTGATTTTAGGAGAATGGGTTACAGTTATGCAGATTTCAGGGATGTTTTTATTATTTATCGGAGTTTGTTTCTTATCAAAAAAAGAAGAGGCGTATTTTTAAATGTGTTTATTTTGAATCGAAGCAAAATTACCCGTTTTGTGATGTTATAAAAAGCAGAGCAAGAGGGCTTCCAACCTTCGGCCTGGGGGAGATTCTCGACTAAACCCGTATGAAAAAACAGAAAAGATGTTTGAAGAATTGACCGATTCTTGGCAGTTTTCTATTGACATCAGATGAGAGAAACGCTATAATATTGTGAACCAGTGAGGAGCGGTTATTTATCCACGGGACAGGGAGAGAGAGTTAGTATAGCTATGAAGCGGCGGTAGCGGTCTGCCCACACACACACTTACACGAGGAAGAAAAGATATGAAGGTCTTGACAACTCTGGTCGTGGTGTCAGTGGTAATTGCCGGGGTTACGGGCTCGTCACTTGCCAATCCTACTACACCTCCCTACATTCAGGGCACGAGTACTGCGACTCTGGTCGAAGGCGGGTTCTACGATGGCTGGTATCGTTATGACATAGAGATAGTCTGGGACCTCGATGAGCAGGGAGCAGGTCTGAGCCACTGGGATTTGATTCTTATGCTTGGCTGTGCGGAGCCGGACCATCTGATAGTATTCGACCCGGACGCAGGATTTGATACTTATGCGGGATATTCGAGAAACGGATCGGAGACCGGGGATTGGGAGTTCGGATGGCTGGGCTACTTTGAGAGGGAAGGTGATGATAGTGTGACTTCTCCGATAACCAACCCGGTCATCAAGTTTAACGAGGCCTATGACCTGGACAGCGGCGGTGATGTCCCCGGAGCTCAGGGATACGGTACATTTTCGTTTTATTCAAATATCATTCCCGAATATGGCACATATACGGATGCTTTGGTCGCCAAGGCAGGTCAAGTAGAGGTCTCAGGTAATCTGGAAGGTGCATACCCATCCTGCACAATAATTCCTGCCCCCGGTGTTCTTATACTTTCAGGTATCGGCACAGGATTTATTGCCTGGCTGCGCAGACGAAGAATGCTGTAAATTTTCTACCCTGTTTAGCTGGTCAGCGGCAAGTGGGGTCCTGGCTGCCGTAAGGGTAACAGCAAAGGTATCCGGCAGTCCCGCCAAAGCTCCAAATTTTGTTCCATTTCTTGTGGGTGTTGGTAAGCGTTCGCAGATTGAGACAGCATAAAATTGTGAGTCTTGGGGGATTATAAACCTAACGGAGCAGGAGGGATTCGAACCCCCGGTACCTTTCGGTACAACGGTTTTCAAGACCGTCGCCTTAAACCGCTCGGCCACTGCTCCAATTTTTTATTTACAATACTTTACATCATTTTCCGAGTACTGAAAACCTAAAACTGTACTGAAAATTACACTGATTTTCCATATACACAGTTCGGTACTACCACTGGGTGTATTTTCGGATTTTATTGGTTCGTAAGAAGAGAGAGAATTCGAGTTTTCGTCAATAGCATAGGACACCACACGAAAAGCCACAGGGTAGAATTCAAAAGTTGATTTGAGATTGGGGGCAGCAAATCAACGCAGTGTAAAGACGGTGATTTCGGGCCTTACGTTCAAGCGTGTTCTGCCAACGCGTCCAAGTCCACGGTTTACGTACAGCTTTCTGCCTTCCACCTCATACATTCCGGCGTGAAAACGTCTTTTCCTGTTTGTCCACGGTCGGCCAGCCGGAGACCTGGATTTTCTTCCATGCGTGTGCCCGCTTACTATGGCATGCGCTTCAAATTCGCCCAGGTGCTCAACGCCGCGTGGATTATGTATCAGCGCGATAGTTATGTGATCGGTGGGTACATCAGCAAATGCCTTGTGTGGCCAGAAATCACCGACATTCAGGTCGCCTAATCCCACAAGGCAAAGCGGATGGCCGTCGATGTCCAAAACGGTTGATTCATTCCGCAAAACAGTGATCCCGTTGGCCTCCATACCTTCTATCAGCCGACGCAGCAAGAGCTTCCTTCTGCGGTCCGGCAGGCTACGAATGCCATAATCGTGGTTACCCAGGCAGGCAAAGGCACCAAATCGGCTTTCGATGTTGCCAAGCAGAGCGATGACCTTCTCCCTGTACCTGCCACGGATATCATAAGTGATGTAATCTCCCGTTAACACTACGACATCGACGTCGAGCAGATTAATCCGTTCAATGCAACGATGCAAATACCTGCTGCTCACCGTGCGGCTATGGTGAAGGTCGCTGATATGTGCTATGCGCGTTCCAATTAATCGGCGATGGGGACTTTGCAAATGCAAATCGATTTCAACCACTTCAAGCCATTCCGGCCCGGTTCCGTGAGCATCAACCGCCCAACGAGTACAAAAACCCACGGTTCCCAGAGTTGCACCCTTCAAATATTGCCTCCGCTTAATCGATTCGTGACTCCCTGATATTCGTCTAATGTCTTTACTCATAATGTGCAATATTGTCAGCTGGTGGATAGTATGTGTTTTACGGTCAAAATATGCGATAAGTTCATAAAAAGTTCCGTCGAGAATCCAGACATTAGGTACCCTGTTTTGGGGCCAGGCCGCTTGTCCATAGCGACGAATAAGAGCTTTAGTTCTCCTTATTACATTCGTTTCTCATGAAGCCCTTCGACTTCGCTCAGGATAAACTCATCTGGTATTTCGATTTTCGTTTCCTGTTTAATTATTCGGTAGATTTGGCAATATTTTACAGGAAAAACAGTATCTTGCAACAAAAATCGGCCTAAACCGGGCGAAAAATAGGGTCCGTGAGAATTTTTAAGAATTTAGAAATTTTTTGCTTGACATTGTATAGTTTGTATAACATAATATGCAAAGCAAAATATAAGACGCAAGACAAAATGTTGAAAAAGGAGATTTTTATGAAATTTGAAAGTCAGTTATTGAAAGGCATTGCCCCGGTGGTCGTTCTGGAGATTCTCTCCCGGGGCCCGATGTACGGCTACGAATTGAGCCAGGCAATCGAACAACGCAGCGGCGATATCCTGACGCTCGGCAAGGGGACCCTGTACCCGCTGCTTTACAATCTCGAGGCCAAGAAACTTGTAAGGGGCAAATGGGAGACAAACAAGTCCAGCCGAAAGAGACGATATTACTCAATCACCAGCAAGGGCAAAGGCCAGCTTGCAAAGCAAAAGGCTCAGCTTGAGAAACTGACGTCCGGCCTAAATCTTGTCTTCGGCGGAGCACTTTCACCAGCCTAACTTGTATTTTGCCCCCCGTTTCACTGGAGGTGCACATAACGCAATCCGATATGCGAGGACATTATGGCAAAGGGACATAAAAAAACTGATTTACAAAATCTTCCCGCCTGTGCCGCTGAGTTTATAAGGCAGGTCTTAAGAAAGATGCGTTATCGCCGCAAAGTTACGCAGGATGTGCAGGCCGAGTTAGCAGCGCATTTCGAGGATGAATTAAAAGACTATGCAAAGGATGAGGAAAAAGAGCAAAAAGCCCAGCAGTTAATCGCCGAGTTCGGCGATGTGAAGTTGCTTGCTGTTCTTTTACGCCGGGCCAAGAAACGCTGCCGGCCGCTCTGGCGAACTGTCGTGGCAAGAACTTTTCAGGCAGTTGGAGTCCTGGTTTTGTGTTTTATCGTTTATGTTGTCTGGTTCTTGACCGGCAAGCCGGCTATCACGACAGACTATGTTGCTGAGCTTAACAGAATTGTCAGACCGACAGCCGATGAATCTTTAAATGCAGCTCCATTATACCTCAAGGCGATTGACTTAAATAAAGAGCTGTCAGATGACTTTCTTCTTTTCTTTGCTAAAAACCACCAGGCAATTGTTGATGAGAAATTCCCGCGCAAAGTTGAAGTGCTGGCCAGTAAAATTGACAGAGTAGTTTTAAATAAGAAACTTTGGAATTACCAGGAAAAAAGGCAAGACGTCCAGGATGAAGTGTACGGTATATTCTATAAGTTTCTGCAAAAGAAATATAATGAGCTTACTATTGAGCAAAGAAATATGGTTGAAAGATGGCTCCGGGAACACAAAGATGCCCTGGAGCTTGTTACTGAGGGTTCTCGAAGGCCATATTACTGGCGAACATACGGCGGACGTAGAGACAACACAGAAATGATGAGTATTCTTTTACCTAACCTTAACATTTTTAAACAATTGGCTCGCGCTTTAATTTGGCGGGCATGGCTTCGGGCCGAACAAGGCAAATTTGAAGATTCTTTTGCCGATGTGAAATCCTGTTACAGCCTTGGACAGCATATAAGAGGCGACAAGACCCTGATTGAACAGCTTGTAGGAATTGCGATTGAAGCCTTAGCTGTCCGCACTATTCGGGATATTGCAGGTGAGTACGAAATCGACTCGACGGTATTGGCGGACTTTCAGCGTGACTTTGAGCAGATTGTCGCCGACGAAAACTTCGTAATAAGTCTCAAGGCCGAGAAATTGTTTATGTATGACGAGATACAAAGATGTTTCACATCTGACAGGATAGGCAAAGGGCATTTGTATCTGCCAAGATTCAGAAAGATGAGCGATTTGGCCGGTAGTTATCAGAACGAAGAAGGGTTCGAGTATTTTGTTTTGGATTTGCTGGCTTCGGTGCCGTTTCTTTTCACCCATCCGAACAAAGAGGAAACTTTAGAGTCAACGAACGAACTTTATGATTACTGGGAGCAGTTATGCAACAAAACTGCTGTACAGATGTACACAGAGAGCGACGCCATAGATGATAAGTTAGAGGAGCTTCTTAGCGGCAATATTTTTCTGGGCACACTTACTCCGGCTGTTAGGCGAGTAATTGAAATAGGCAATCGACTTCGTACTGACCTTGGAGCGCCTCTGACACTAATAGCGATATTGAGACATAAAAAAGATACTGGCC
>CAYGBH010000258.1:4562-6076 GCA_964348055.1 uncultured Pirellulales bacterium | reverse complement strand
TACGGGCTTATCCTCAAACAGCACTTCATAGACGGCCTGCGTAATCGGCATCTCAACATTAAATTGCCCCGCCAGGGCAATGACCGATTTGCAGGTAGCAATGCCCTCTACGACTGATTCGGTAGCACTCTGAGCCTGCTGCACGGTTTGCCCTTTACCTACCCTTTCGCCGAACGAGCGGTTTCTTCCCTTCGGGGAGATGCATGTTGTTACCAAATCCCCCAGGCCGGTCAGTCCTGCAAAAGTCTGCTCTCTCGCTCCCATTGTAACGCCCAAGCGGGTTATCTCGGCCAGCCCTCTGGTCAAAAGAGCCGCCTTAGCATTATCGCCAGCACCTATACCGTCTATAATTCCCGCCGCTATGGCGATAATATTTTTGCAGGCGGCCGCTAACTCAACCCCTACGACGTCGGTATTAGTATAAACACGCAGCCAGGGGACTCCATCGGAAAAGGTGTGTTGAATTTCTTTAGCCAATGACTCATCACTGGCCGCCGCACAGGCCGTCGCCGGCAGCTTTCTGGCCAGCTCGTCGGCAATCGTAGGCCCGCTGAGTACGGCAAATCTCGTCTCTGGTTCCTCTCCCAGGACATCGGCAAGTATCTGGGTCGGACGCAGCAAAGTATCATTCTCAATGCCCTTGGTGACCGAGACAATGGGAACAGCTTTAGGAACGTAGCTTCGGAGTCTGCTCCAAACACTACGCATATACTGGCAGGGCACAGCGGAAACAATCAGGTCGGCGCCGGCCATTATACGCCGGTCGTCAGGCTCAAACGCCAGGATTTGGGGCAGTTTATAGCCGGGCAGAAATTTCTTGTTTTCGCGCTTTCTTGCTATCTGGGCCAACTGCTCACGGTCATAACCCCACATCCGTGGGGCTATGCCTTTCTCGCTGAGAAGAATAGCCAAAACAGTGCCCATCCCGCCATCGCCGATTATGGAGATATTCTTAAACATTGAGAAAATTATAGTGCCAAACCCCCGAATTGCAATGTGTTTGTCAGAGCCGGTAGCAAGTTAAAATTGCGGAATATCAACGGTTTTAAAGCTAACCAAGTCAATCGTGCCGCAGTGCCACGACAGGGTCGACCCGTGCTGCCCGCAACGCTGGATAGACGCCGGCGGCCAGGCTGACCAGTATGGAAAAGACAACTGCTCCCAGACAAAGCCACCAGGGAAAGCTGAAGTAATCGACGTATGGGACCCCCTGTTTGGCCAGAAAATGATTGGCGACTTGATTTATGATTATGCTCACCACCCAACCGAGTGCAAGTCCAAAAACTCCGCCTAAAAAACCAATCATCGCCGACTCAAAGAAGAATATCTTTTTGACGTCTTTTTCGCTGGCCCCTACGGCCTTCATAATTCCAATCTCTCGATATCGCTCTAAAATAGACATTACCATCGTATTGATTATTCCTAAAGAGGCAACCGTGATGGCAATCATCGCGACTGCCAATAAGAACATATCCATAAACAGAAATGCGGTTTTGATTTCCTTTAGCTGGTCT
>CAYGBH010000258.1:0-4462 GCA_964348055.1 uncultured Pirellulales bacterium | reverse complement strand
CGTTCAGCCACACCGACGATAGTGAAGGTATAGCTCTCCTGGCTGAAGGGGAGCTTTTCACCCTGCATAATAGACATCATGTTCATCGAATTTAATAGAGCAGCATCAAGGGCTAATGTTGAAATCTCGATTTGTTCTCCGATTAATGTCTCGAAGTCCTTTATACCCATCCGGCGCAGCAGTGAATCACTTATAATCAAGGAATCTTCCACATCGCTTTCATAGGACTTGCCTGCCCTTAATTTCATCAATTCGGACTGACAAACATCGCAAGAGAAAACCTGAACAAGACTGAACTGTTCCTTTCCCCTGAATTTAATCAAAGCAGGAAAACGAATTTCTGGAAAAGCCGATTCCACGCCTTCTATTTTCCTGACCTCCTTCAGAAAATCATCATCCAGGACTGAACTGTTTGGAGAATCGGGGACTTGCTCATCTTGGGTTTGGTCATGCTGCTCATCGGGGTCCATATCGGCCTGTTCGATTCTACTCCTGCCTGAGGCCGGATAGACGGCAATATAATTGAAAAGTCCCATTTCTTTGAAACTGTCTGTAACGTTTTTCTGAACGCCTTTGCCAAAGGAAAACATCGAAACCAGAGCTCCGATTCCTATTACCACTCCAAAAGTTGTAAGAAAGGTGCGCAGTTTTTTCTTGCGCAAGTTGGAAAAGGATTGTTCAATGTAGTCGGAAATTCTCATTTATTGTTTACCTGATTTTTTCCTTGTCGACGACTTCTCCATCACGGAGGCAAATAACATCATCGGCGAACTCAGCCAACAGAGGCTGTTCATGGGAAATCATTATAACGGTTAAACCGTGGTTCTTATTCAGCTCCGAGAGTGTTTGCACAATCTGTCTTGAAGTGCTTGTATCAAGGTTGCCGGTTGGTTCATCAGCGAGCAGGATTTTCGGCTGATTGACTAATGCACGAGCAATAGCCACCCGTTGCTGTTCACCGCCGGAAAGCTCGGCTGGTCGGTGGTTTTTGCGTGGATATAGTCCCACCTTTGTCAATATCTCGCCTGCCCGCCGATTTCTTTCTTTTTTTGGCACACCTGCAAAAAGTAGCGGAAAACCCACGTTATCGAGGGCAGTGTAGGAGGAAATAATGTTGAATGTCTGGAATATCATCCCGACCTGGTATCGCCGGTAGAGGGCCAGGTCTTCCTTGTTCAATTCAGAGATAAATTTGCCCTGGACTTTGATACTGCCTGATGAGGGCCTGTCCAACCCACCCAGCAGATTCATCAGGGTGGATTTGCCTGACCCGGAGGGCCCTGTTACTCCCAAGAATTTACCTTCTTCGATAGATAGATTCACATCCTTAAGGGCAACAACGTGAATCTTGCCGGATGAGTAGACCTTGGTCAGAGCTTCTGTCTCGACAAAGCCGGCGGAATTCATAATTTATCCCTGGTACGTTACTTTTTACGTGTCGTTGTTTATGCAGAACTCACTTTCTCAACTTATCTCGTTTACGGTTTCGAATATTGTATTTTGTTCGTTGGGTTCGCCACGCTCGGGATAGGTATTAGAACAGCCAATCGCAGGACTGTCAATCTTGCAATTCACGTGGTCATTTCGAGCCGACTAGAAAATAGCGTGGTGGACTCGTCAACCCAAAACCTTCTGACGATAAACAAGAAAGAAGTATTAGTTGGAATACGTGATGAGCATCCCCAGACCATTGTCACCCGGCCAAAACAGCTCATTTGTGGACCTGGCCAAAGAAAAATTGATGAACACAAAAAGCCGGGGCCGTCAGTAACTTGGTGTATAACCTAATCTTCCCCAGCAACCCTTCTGCATCCTATATAAATCCTGTTTGCTTTCAGGCCCTTGGGGCGTCCAGTGGCTGCTCGGGTGAGTACGGTCGGCTGCCCTGCCGTGCTTTATCGTCTCGATACCCTTCCACTTCCAGTAATCACTGTGTCCATCCGCAAAAGAGACGATTGTCCCGTCACCGTGTCGGACGGGCGGATCATCCCACCAATGTTCATCTATGTAATGAACCGCAAAGGCGTCGGGCGTTACCCAGCCTTCGTCAATAAACACGAGCCTGTAGGCCGGTGCCGGACTATGGATCTCGCTCCTTTTCTTGATGTGTGCTCCAGGTACTCCCTTGACTTCATCATGACAGACAGCGTTCATGGAAAACATTATAGCGTATGTCAGCAGCTCTCCCCGCAGACCGGTCGGGCAGCGGTAGAGTTTCAGGTCCTTTACGTACGGCCACAGGGCCCCTTTCATGATTTCAGCCCGCTGCTCTTCCTCGGGTAACTGCTGGCCTTGTCTGTATTCGCTGTGCCAGCACCTGCCTACCCAGGCCAGTTCATTTTTGTGGTTGCCCCAGGACGTTTGGGCATTACTATAGCCTGCGGCGCCGTTGACGAGCTTATCGTCGTTTTCATCTGCATACATATTCCAGGCAAGTGCCAGCTGCTTGAGATTATTCAGACAAACCGCCCGCCTGCCCTGCTCTCTGGCTCTGCTCAGCGCCGGCATCAGTATCGCCATCAATACAGCAATGATAGCGATTACCACCAGAAGCTCTATCAATGTAAACCCCATTGATTTGCACATAACCGTTATTGCTCCTTCTACTTCGTTAAAATAGCAAATCCAACCGCTAAATGCAAGGCGAACATTTGCACAGCCTCCTTTTTGAAAGTTTTCGGCTTTATTCTGACATTTGTCTTTGTCGAAATTGGCTTTGTTTGGGTTTGAATACTGTTCATTGTTTTTGTCATAATCCTTTATTGTTGCTATGTTTATGTTCATTTTGCCTATTTCAACTTTGGCTTTGTTTTGCATATTTTGTCCGATTTGTAGAGGATTCTCTACAATTGTAGAGTGCCTTATAGGCACGTAAATGATTAGATTCTCCCGCCGTCGCTGAAGCTATGGCGGACAAGCGATTCTGGATACACGATTGTTGTGAATAGTTCATTGGCTAATTTAGTTAAATAGTTATTGGTTACTGGTTATTGATTCATATTTCATTGGTTCATTGTTCATTGACCATGCACGAGACACGAGTGACGGGTCACGCGCGACGAGTTATGCGAGATGCGAGTCACGAGCGACGAACTCTCGCCTGCGGGCGGTATGCGTCAGCCTTCTGGATAACAGGTATGTATTATACCAAATTTCACGTCTGATTTCAAGTAAATTTAAACCACGGATTTCACAGATTTCACGGGCGCCATCCTGAGCGAAAAAAGCCTGCCCTGAGCGTAGCCGAATGGGTCGAATTAACCAAAATTAAGTGATAATCCAAGGACTAAAATGGTTGAGCACACCGTTGTTGTATTAACAGATATTAATGAAAGCAGGTGAGCCACAGTGTTCCGCCGAGGCATCCGGATTTAGTTATTTTTTTGTTTATCTTTGTATCGGCCACACCAATCAGTATGTTGAACAAGTGGCCAGTTAAGAGAGGCTTCCTTGTAAAACTTTTCATTCAGCATTGGATGTTTCGGCGATGGTAATGGTGCATTGAAATGGCACTTACCAATACTTTCATCAGCACCATCACTCTCATAAAATTCACAATTCTCACATCTTTTTTCATTTTTAACCATAATACACCTCCCTTTCACCGCACCATTTTAACAACTTCCTATTTACTTATTGTTTTTGGTCGTCTCTTCTTAATGATATTATTACAAGTCTGTTCTATATCTTCGATTGCTTTGTCAACACGCTTATTAATATTCTCATCTGAACCTTTCAATGTTTTTGATACATCAAATGGATTACATAAAGAAATTTAAAATAATGTTTTAATATTTAGAAAGCATAGAAAGCCTTCGATGATTGCCCAAATTCCTGCTAATATAGCAATAGCTTGTATAAAACGCCGCATCTTTTCATTACTAGCAACGAAGAAGAAAAAAAAGTAGCCCATTTCTTGCGATTCTTGAACCCAAAATAGAACAGAAAGCATATTGCTGCTGCCGCCAAAGAAATAATCCCATCCCATATATTCGAAGGAAGTATGTAAACATCACCCATTTGATGGGGGTAAAATGTTTGTGTGCCTGCAAGCCCTTGCCGCATCCAAACCCGAGTTATTTCCATTTTATTATTCTTCTCTTCCCAACGGACTTTGATAATATTTTTCGACATTGTACCTTTGACTCGATAGTGACAAGTACCATTACGCTCTCCACTGCTACTCCAGCTCAGTCCTCCCCCACGAACCAACTTTATGCTTTTAATTTGTCCAAAATGGTCATTCACGGCTTTGTTGTTTAATAAGAAATTCTTGCAGAACTCAGCCTCTTCCTCTTGGAAGAATTTAGTCGCAAATAATAGAAAAAGGAAGCCGACCAATACCAAGAGTATGAATACGATAAATAAGATTATTCTTGTTTTTGAGTATTGTTTAAGAGTGTAATTCCACACCATTTTAACGATTGCCAATTTCTTCTCTTGTCTCTGCCACCTTCACCCC
>CAYGBH010000257.1:0-6104 GCA_964348055.1 uncultured Pirellulales bacterium | reverse complement strand
CTTATGGTAAAACCCCGAAGTTTGAGAGAAGAGGATTTCCCTTGACATTGCCGTATCATTAAAGTACACTACTGTTTATCTAAGGATGGGAGGTAAGGAGATCTGGCAAAAAGACAAATAGAAAGAAATTGTGCAGCAATCATAATTTCTCGCCCGAAGTATCGGGGCAAGCTGAGGTGTGGGATGAAAGACGTATTATTGATAACGTTGACGGTCTCAGCGTTTATGATGCCCTCGAGCGAGGCCTTTGCATCATTGCTCAACCTCGGGCCCGAAGAAATCGTTCAAGCAGACGGCAATGACATTATGGTACCAGGTTTCTCCGTGCCGTCCTTCGTAGACTGGGATAATGATGGCAAGAAGGATCTGATAGTCGGCGAAGGCGGTGGCTTTGGGGACGCGAAGGTCCGCGTGTACCTTAATGTGGGAACCGAATCCAACCCGCAATTCTCGAATTATTTCTGCGCCCAGTCCGATGGCTTCGATCTGACCTGCCCTGCGGAAGGCTTCATGAGCTGCTATCCGAGAGTGTACTATTGGGATGAAGATAACCGTAAGGACCTGCTCGTGGGCCAGCCTGATGGTACGGTCAAAATTTTCCTGAATATCGGCACCGACGAAAATCCGATTTTCGACGGTGGAACAAATGTGAAGGTCGGTTTCCTTGGCACGAACCTTGATGTGGGCGAGGGAGCGACCCCCACGGTTGTAGATTGGGACAATGATGACAGGAAGGATTTAGTCGCTGGTGCCTTAGACGGCAAAATACACATCTATTTCAACTGTGGCTGCGGTGGCGCGATTCCTCCTCGTTTCAGTTACTCACCGCAATGGGGCGATGAGTACGCCCAGGAAAACGGCCAAGACCTGATCGTGCCCTCTTTGCGTTCCAGCCCGGTCGTACTCGATCTCAACGGCGACGGCAGAAAAGACCTGCTTACAGGTAATGCCAAAGGCCAACTGCTGTTCTACAGCAATGTCGGAACAGACGAGAAACCAAGTTTTTCGGGTTATTTGCTCGTAGAGTCTAATAGCGTTGCGATTCAGGTAGATGCTATCAGTGGGGCTACGCCGCGTTCCAAGCCATTCGTGTGCAACTGGACGGATGATAGCTATTTTGATGTGCTGATCGGGGCCAGTGACGGCAAGGTGCACCTGTACCAAGCCAACTCGGGAACAGACAACAGCGACATAGATGTGGATGGGGATGGGGATGTGGACTTTGCAGATTTCACCTTGTTTGCTCCTTATTGGCGCCAAACTGACTGTGCTCAATGTGGCGGTGCTGACTTTACCAATGACGGGAAAGTGGACATCGATGATTTGCGCCTGTTTGCCTTGAGCTGGCTCACAGGCGTATACTGGCGCGAAATTTACGCCACAGAGGACTTTGAAACGGGTGATTTCGCCCAATTCCCGTGGGAACATGCAGGAGATGCAAGTTGGGCCGTTGCACCGTGATATAAGCATTCCGGACCCAATGCGGGGATTGGGTGCCAACAGAGATGCCGATGAAGGTTTGAACGAGTACAGGCAGACAGGCATCGGTCACCGGCCTCGTGGCCGTGGAGAAGGTTCTGATTCAACCAAGCCCGAGTCAAGCCACCTCTCCGCCATAATAGTCAAGTCTTTGAAGTCGACAACACAATCACCATTAAGGTCGGCGATCGAGCATCTGGCTGGAAACTCTTTGCGAACGGCTCTGCGATATGCAGATACGGTTATGCTCCGGTCAGAATGAACTTCAACAATGGCGTAAGAGTTGTTTGCAGCACCGGAGCCTACCACCATAGCTCTGAGCGTGTAGTAGTGAATCCCTTGAATCTGGTTGTAGGCTCCTGAATGATGGTGCCCTTGGAAGACAGCGAGAACTTTGCCTGATGTCTCCAGGATTCGGCGGACATCAGCAGCATTTTTGACGTAGTAGTCCCCTGTGCCATCAAGCAATTGGTGAATGAAGACAATAACAGGACCCCCTACAGAAGCAAGATCTTGCCTGAGCCACTCGAGTTCGGCTGTGGGGATATTTGCATCTGTCCAGGAGAAATTACCGTGGTCATAGTCAGTTCCATTGGATGAATAGTTGGCATCAAGAACCACGAAGTGCAGACCATTGCGGTCGAAGGAGTAATAGGATGCATCGGGCGCTATGCCCCTGCCTGTGTTCTCGACATTGGCGAGGAACTGTGATTTGGAGATGCTATCCATATCGTGATTGCCAAGAACGTGATAGATTGAGCCATTGAACTGCCGGAATATTGCCTCAATAGCCTGCAGGTAGGAAATAGTGTTTTGTTCGACCGGGGGGGCATCTTCATCTTTGAAATCGCCGAGTTCGATAAGAAAATCCGCTTCCTGTTTATTCATCAGCTCAACACACTCGGTCATCTTGTCGAGGGATTCGCTACAGAAGCGGTTGGAGTAATTTCTGTTAGCATAGTGGGAATCGGTGACTATTCCGAAACGTGCGGTATTCGGTCTGGACCCGGCAAATGTGTGCGAAATAAGCGGCCCTGCAGCCAAACTCACCAAGGAAGCAGCAGAAGCCCTCAAGAATACGCGGCGGGTGATTTTCCAATCCTGATAGGCCTGCCCGACGGAAAAGCCTCCGGATAGGCGGACCGACGGGATATACTTGTTTCTCATCTTAGCCTCCTTCTATTTAGTTCGGCATCTAATGGTTTCAAGAGGAACGACCAAAGTCTAATGGGCTTCGGTATTTTTTATCCACAGAAATTATATCATCGCTTGTCCTAAATGTCAAACGTCCTTTTCGATATGCAATTGTGACGAAAGTATTTCTTACGCACACTTCACAGGTGGAAATTCGGCTGGTTTCTCCAAAAAGCCCTGGGGCTTTTGTCTCTGGCTCTTTCGTCTCCACTCAGAGCCTGCACCGAACATAGTCGAAGGGACGTCGTCCGTAGCTGCTTGTTTTTTTCGGCTCAGATGGAAATGCTCTTGCAATTGACGATGTAAAATGGACAATATTCGCTGTGAGTTCTCATGTTTTTTCAACCTCGGTGTTTCTTGACGGAGATTAAGATGAAAATCAGCGAATTTCAAGAGTTAATTTCCCAGAAATACGAAAAGCGAGACCGGCAGAGAGGCATCCCCGCCACGTTTATGTGGTTTATTGAAGAGGTCGGAGAACTTGCCACCGCCCTGGTATCTGAAGACCCAAAAAATAAAGAGGAGGAATTTGCCGACGTCTTTGCCTGGCTCTGCACGCTGGCGAACATAAGCGATGTTGATTTGGAAAAAGCCTGCGCCAAATACACGGGTAATAACGTCAAGGGCTTCAAACCGAAATGACACACGATTATAGCTTTGAGTTCTTAGTGCCGCGTTTTGAGTTCACTAAAAACTCAAAATTCATAACTCAAAACTAAATTTACTGTTGCTCGTCACCGACTTCGTCAGGATACTGAATACCTGTATCTGTACTAGCCGCTAATAAAGCTCGATAGAAACACCACCCAAGACCACCGACAATAATCAGGAATACCACGGCAAGAATGATGTACGAAACCCCGCCCAGCTCATGACGAACAGGGGCCTCTATCTGGTCAATTCCGACCTTCCGTGTAAAACCAATCAGGATGACCGCAACAAATGCACCCACATCCATCGTTGCTAATATCCCCGCCCATCTCGCAAACCAAGACACCTGACTGCCGGAAGTGTTGTGCCTATCCAGGACATAATTGCTCAGCAGCGACAAAATAAATCCACCGGCCAGCAACGACAAAAACACCGGATTCTTAACCGCATTCTCAGCGGCCTGGGGAATTGAGGTTCTAAGGAAGATAATAAGCAAACCTGCCGGGGGAATTAACGCCAACACAAACACTATCAGTCCACTGAATCTACCCTGGATTTGGCCGGCCGAAGGCCGGTCTGACCCAGTCCAGGGCTTCGCCCTGGCCGAAAGGCGGGGTCCTTCCAAATTCTCCTCTTCGTGCTGTGGCGCTTGAGCATCCCGGCGACCTTTGATTAAACTGAGAACGACCGCTAACACAGGTGCCATAGCAACAACTCCAAGTCCAACGCAGTTCGGCAGTATCCACTGACCTTGCGGTGTCCTCAAGAAGCCGCTTTCGGCGCTGATGTCATCAAAAAGCTGCCAGAAGAAAAGCGAGCCAAGCACTATCGGAATCACCAATCGAACCAGATAATCCCACCATCTGCCCAGCTCCCAGTCGCTTCGGCTATTGGCGTGACGTCTTAACGTCCCAATCCGCCAAAGCCAACCCAGAACCAGACATTCCAAGAGACCCAAAAATGCTATACCCCACGTCCCATTGGCAAACCCGTCAATAGTCCAGAGCCAGTTCAACCCGCCTTTTGTCACGAAAATCAGCCCGAATGCCAGCCCTGCTATGCTGATGGCAGGCAGAACAATGCCCCTTCGCCAACCTGTTTTATCAATGATACTGGCCAGAATCGCCTCGGTTATCGAAAACGCCGAGTCGATACCCAGCGTAACAAGCGCAAAGAAGAAAATAAAGCTAAACCAAGCCGAGTAAGGCAACTGCGCCAACGCGTACGGAAAGGCCACAAACGCCAGCGAAGGCCCTTTCTCGGCCACCTGCTCAACCGCCACCGGATTGCCCGCCTGCTGTGTTACAAAAGCCATTCCCCCAAGCGTGGCGAAAACCGCCAAGCCCGCTACAAAGCTCGTTGAAAAATCGGCAAGACTTACAATCGTCGCGTTATTATTGATATCGCTTTTTCTGTGTAAGAAGCTGGCGTATGTAATCATTACCCCCCACGCAAGGCTCAATGAAAAGAACACCTGCCCGAACGCGAAACGCCACGTAACAGGCTTGGCAAGCTCCGACCATACCGGATCGAGGTAATAAGCCAACCCCTGCATACTGCCTTCGAGCGTCAGACCTCGCACCGCAAGTATAAGCAGCATTAACCACGGCAGAGGAACGGTCAGCCATACAATCCTGCCAACCAGTCTAACACCCCTAAATATGCAAAAGTACATCGCCACCCAGGTGAGAATCAACGGCCAAACAATCTTCCACTGAATTGGACCAAGTGCTGTTCCCTCCTGAAACCCCAGATAATCGTGGAAAAAGAAATTCTTGGCGTTTTCAACCCCTTCAATCCCCTCTCCCATCCACGGCAGCTTTCCACCGTTAAATATCCCAATAATACTATAGCCCAGAAAGCTAAAGCAGTATGCCAGAAGCACCGTGTAATACGTAATCACTACAAAACCCATAAGAATCCCCCACCAGCCGACCATCTCAAAACGCCTGTGTGCATCTTTAAACGCCTCCGGTGCCGCCCGCTGCGTATAATGTCCGATGCTGAACTCAAGTACCATTAGGGGAATACCAACCAAAAACAAAGCAATGACATACGGAATCAGAAACGCACCTCCCCCATAGCTGTAAAGTTTATACGGAAAGCCCCACAGATTACCCAAACCTACCGCCGAACCAACCGCTGCAAGAATAAATCCACCGCGTGTCCCCCAGCTCTCCCTTTGTTCTTCCAGAAGCTCAGCCATTGCTGCTTTCTCTTCTCGTATTCTTTAATCGCACTTAGGCTTTTACAGTCTTACGCTCTTTTGCACTTTCGGGCTCTTCTGCCTTTGCGCTTTTATCTTTTATTCCAAGCAATTTCAGCGTATCACGTTCGATGATGTTTCGAATGTTACCCCGCGGAACCGTGGGCAAATTTGTGTCAGCCAAAAGCATATTAAAGCCAAGCAGTGTCTCCATACACTCTCCTGCGTTGCCGAATGGGAATCCGCTACCGAATAAAAGCTTATCCATCACGCCGCGCTCGTTTGCCGCCACAATCATATTATAAATTTGCCAGACATTACTCGGCCGTATCGTCAAATCCGCATACACATTTTCGTGCTTGGCAACCATCGACAATGTCTGCTCAACAAAGGGCGTCCCCATACTCCCGATGACAATTTTCAAAGCGGCAAATTCTCTGGCAACCTCGTCCAAAAGGTACGGCTGGGCATAGCCTAAAACAGCATCGGCCCCGAGATGACCGCCGTTATGAAAGAAGACAGGCAGACCAAGCTCCTGGGCCGATTCATAAAACCGCATCGCCCTGCTGTTTGC
>CAYGBH010000256.1:2485-6104 GCA_964348055.1 uncultured Pirellulales bacterium | reverse complement strand
GGCGCCGAGCAGCAACGTCAGGATACAAACCAATAATAATTTTGTTGTTCTCATAGAGCTACCCTGATACCTTTCTTAAAGTCCGAAAATTATGGTGAAATCAATTCATCCTTTATGTTTATAGGTCTATTTAACAGTGCCACTTTGTATCTCCCGTGTAACGCTTTTTTTGGCGTTCTGTATCGATATTTCGGGCCTAACTGCACTTTTCAGAGAATTGGGGGATGAAGTTGTGTGTACGGAAAGACGGTGCAGGGACAGATAAAAGAGCCTGATTGTGGCTGCGTAAAGAGGCTCTCAGAATCTACTTTGTGGACAATCGCCCGTGACTAAACTACCGATAATTATCGGAAGTGCAGCAGATGAGCTCGGATCACGACCATACCCGCAGCCGACGAGCCGCCGGAGGCATTGTACTGCCTCCCGTTAGCAAAAGGGACACAGGTTAAGGCTTTAATGCAAGGCGACTATAAAGAAGATTAGAGCTGTTGTAGAAAAACCGGCGTTTAGAGCCCGCTGTGTGTTCTGCTATCTCTTTGTTTTCACTTACGGTTCTTCGTTTGTCTCTTTTCTGCTGTTTGAATCAATTCTTCATGGGTCAGGAACTCAAATTCTTTCAACACATTGGCAACCTTGACCTCCGGCGAGCGGCTTTCAATAATAGTCCACTCTTCTTCATGAAAAGTCTTGATGCGTATTTTCCTTCCGTATTTAGCCTGGACCTCTTGGAATCTTCGGCAGAATGGCCAAGTGTGCAGGAAAGCCTTTTCCAAATTCACCGGCGCGCACACCCAGTCGTTCCAGCGGCCTGTAGCAGCGATTTCTTCGCCGGAAATGTCACAAATTTTGGAGGTATCCTTTCGGGTGCTGGAGACGACAACATACTTATTCTGCCAGGCTTTGGTATTGACAACCGAGCCGCCGGCAAACGCCGAAGGCCAGAAGACAATCTCCGCACCGGCTCTGCGTAGATTTTGCCAGCCATCGTACCACTCTATGTCAAAACAAATCTGCGCACCTACGATGCCGAAGGCGGTTTTGAATACCGGCGGCTGCACCGGTCCAGGTGTAACGCCGTTGTCCATCTCCCCGATGGTCGGATGGATTTTACGGTATTCGCCGAGCAGTCTGCCCTGATTATCAATGAATACCGCCGCGTTATAATAACGGCCATTGGACTTCGTATAGATGGGGCACACCACATAACAGTGATATTTCCGGGCGAATTCAGCAAAGGGCTGAGAAATCTCTCCAATCGGCACTTCTGCGACCTGCGAAACCGGCGGCCGAGGCGATGAAAGATTGGCGAAAGGAAAGACTTCCGGAAGGCAAATAATATCCGGCTGATAGGAAACTACCTGCTCCATTCGACCGAGCATTTTTTTGATCATACCTTCGAAATCCTTCGCTTCTATCCCGTTTTGCGATATAGTGGCTATCCATACCTCCCGCGGCAGGCGATTCGCTCGTGGTCTGGGCTTAATTCGCCGGTTTATTGCCCAGCCTTTTCGAGCACCGCCTAAAAAAACCAGACCGAATCCGAGAGAGGTTTTCTGTAAAAAATTCCGGCGTGTTATTGAACGTTTCATTTCTCTTTCCCTTTTCATTAGACGTCCTTTTGCAACAGAACCACACCTCGCATAAAACATACCATCAATAGGAACAATTATATGACCGCGACCTTGAGAGTAAAAGTCCCATCCTCTTCCGCTCCTCAATAACGTCATTCTGCTCTGGACTCGCCCGTTCCTTTGCAAGGGCCGGGGCTTATGGTGGAACCTTGGGTTTTGCGAGATTGGCGCTACAACGCCGGTTAGCCTGCAGGCAAGCGAAACGCAGCGAGATTTGTCGGCCCAAAGCTCGTCACAATGACAACATTGGCGGCCATAGACGATTATTACTTCATGCCCCTTCTGTCCAGTTTTGAGTCGTACCTCCTGCCTTTCTTGCCCTTTATTTTGGACCTGGTGGAAGCGGGCTTTGGTCTTATTTGCGCCAACTTATATTGTCTATTGTCTATTTTCCTCATACCTTTGTTTTTCTTATGTTGAAACAATCGTCCTCCAAAATATACCACTAAAGACAAGCTGCCTCAAAAAGTTTTATGCTGCATCCGGCATCACACAATATGAAAGGACCTCGGCGCTTGTATGAATGTCTTATAATTCCCATCCTTTCCTGTATTTTCTGCGTATTAAGGCATTTGCTTGCGGCGAGTTCGTGAACCGCATATTCTCCGAATCCCATTCTAATTTCCGATCGACTCGCAGGGCTATCGCACCAAGGCAAACCGCCTCGGCAAAGGGATGCACCCTTTCAAAGCCTGCATCGGAAGGTTCCCCGCCTTTGCAGGCCCTAATCCATTGGTCCAGCTCGCCAATCGGACGTGGCAATCTTTCAGGAGGTTTTTTATAAGCCCGCATTCGCCTCTCCGGAATGATGCGTGGCTTATCACCACTGAAGCCGCATAGAATCTTTCCTTTGTCGCCGACAAACAACAGCCCTTCACGGGGCATATCCTTCTGATCCAGCTCCAACTCGCGGGGTTTCGGAGGCTGCAGGCCGCCATCATACCAATAGAGAGACACCGGCGGCATATCTTCACGTGCTGAAAACTCAAAGTGGATGATGGATGCACGAGGAAATGAGACGTAATTTTCCTGCTTTTTCCACAGATTATCCTCGATCGCCCAGTATTGACTGCGGCAGGCCTCTACACTGACCGGCGATGCCAATTTCAGTATCTCGAAGATCTGGTAAAAGCTGTAATTGCCCATATCACCCAGCGGCCCCGCTCCAAAATCATACCAGCCGCGGAAGACTGCGTGCGTATAAGCCGGGTGATAAGGTCTGTAAGGGACAGGGCCGAGCCATAAGTCCCAGTCGAGCCCATCCGGTACCGGCGGTCTTTCACGGGGGTACTCGGTCATTCCCTGCGGCCAGAAAGGCCTTGACGACCAATTGTGGACCTCCCGTACATGCCCAATAGCACCATCCCAGATCCATTCGCACAATAGAGGCGTTGTCTCTTTATCTGCTGAACAGAATATGTGGGTCGCTGCTTTTGTATTTCGTGCGGTATCCGAAACGAGCTTGGCTTCATAAAGTATATTGGATAAAGGTTTATGCATAATCACATGCTTGCCCTTGTTCATGGCAGCGATTGCGATTGTGGCGTGAAGATGGTCCGGAGTCATGACATATACTGCATCAAGGTCGCCGGCGTTCTCCAGCAATTCACGAAAGTCAGCATAAACGGAGCATCCTTTATATGTCCCCGATGTCGCGCTCATAGCGTAGTAGCTCTCCACTATTTCCCGACCAACCTGTCTTCCGCATCGGCAGCCTCTGATGCCTTCTCCCCATTTAGGCTTCTTGAGAAACTCACGTATCTTATTTCGTATTTCATTCTTTGACCATGCAACGTAGTCGTTGCTGTCGGTGTTGGGATCACATACAGAAACTATTTTCAACTCCGGCCTGGGCAGAGCTCCCATCAGTTGTCGTATCCCTTGTGTACCGGCGCCAACATATCCAACATTTATTTTCTCACTTGGAGCAACGTACTTCGTACCGCCCATCACCTGCCGCGGCACGATGCTAAAAGCAGCTACCGCAG
>CAYGBH010000256.1:0-2385 GCA_964348055.1 uncultured Pirellulales bacterium | reverse complement strand
GGGTCCTTCGGATCTACGACATCCGGCGCGCCGGCCACAAATATCGTATCTCCCGCCCGAACCATGGCGGTGACCCGGATGCTGATGCGCTGCTCCCACAAGGGCTTCGGTCCCTGCCGCCGGCGCCTGGCCGCGGCCTGTTTGCTGCTTGAACCGCCTTTTGGAGCCTTCAGTGAGATACACCTAAGCCGGTAGGTCTTCGCGCCGGGCCTGAAGACTGTCTCGCGACTGCGGGAGGCGTAGACCTCCACACCGTATGCGACGTCTTTGCCAAGGACCATGAGTCCCGATGTCCAGGCCCGGCCGACTTGCCAGAACGTCCGGTTGAACCAGCTCGGGTCGAGATAGCCGCCCGTGGTGTATAGGTGCTGCCCGCCGCGGCCGCCGGAGGACGAGATTTTCATCTGTCGGATGAACACATTTGCGCCGTCGGTGGCGGGGATGTCATTCAGCAGCCCGGCCATCGAGTGGCCATCGGTCTCGGGCGACATCTTGCCCGTTTCGGGGTCGGGGCTATAGATAGTCTCGTGGTGAGCCACTTTTCCCGTCTTCGGGTCGAGGGCATAGAGGCGGATTCCACCGTCGAGGTACGACGACCGCCCGGCTGCGAACCAGCATTTCCCATCGTGCACGAGCACGCTGCCTGGTACGGGCCAAGGCGACTCCAACTGACCGAAGGCAGTTACGAGACGATGATGCGGCGCAGCGTCAAAACGCCATACAAGTGCTCCGTCCGCGGCACCGAGGCAATGGACCCGCCCGTCGGCCGAGCCGAATATCGCCAATCCTTCATGCACTGTGGGAGGTGAGTCCACCCGGGAACCGGCCGTATATTTCCAAATGTCCTTGCCGTCGTCGGCGCTTAGAGCATGGACGGTGTGGGTGTCCACGCCGGCAACGAGCACCCTGCCGCCGGCAACAACAAGGCCGCTGGGTCTGGTGCCGATGTGGGCTCGCCAGGCGAGCTCCAGGTCCGTGCCGACGGCTGACTCCGTGGCGCCGCTGCGCCGTGGGTCGTGCCGGTACGTGGGCCATTCATCAGAGGACAAAGGCCATAGGTCAGAAGTTAGAGCTTGTCCGTATGCGGAACCTTTTTCTAACCTTTCTGACTTTTGACTTTCGAGCTCTGACTTCTGGCTTTTTGACGCCAGGGCGTTGAAGCCGGTGAGCTTGGCATTGATGTAGCACTCGCATGGATGTGGTGTGACATAGAGCAGGCCGTTGCACGGCAGGTATCCGAGCAGACAGCCGCTGCGGACCCAGTGATTCTGGTAATTCTCCCCTGTAGCCAGGTCCACGAATTCTACGCCGCGCCGACACGACATGAGGAATCGCTGCGTACTCTTGTTCCGGTAGCAGCGGTGATGGTGCCCGACGTTGAATATTTCTTTCGTCGCAAGCTCTTTGTGGAGTTCGCCGGTCCGCAGGCCGAGCGCCTGGATGCGGTAGTCTACCACACTCGGGTTCAAGGCCTTGAAGCCTTTGCCCCACACGGAACCAAACTCGGTCTCGGCGTTCACGTGGGTCCAAACCACGTCTCCCACCACGAATAGGTCCGGCGGTGTACAATGGCCCCAGCCGCCGTAGGGGTGCTTCCATATCCGCCGGCCGTCCTCGGCGGCGAAGGCATAGAGCGTGCCCGGCATAGTATGGTATGTGTGGTGCGTGTTCGGCTCGGGCTGGGCCAGCAGAACCACACCGTCGTGATACACCATCACCGTCAGGAGGTACTCGAACATTCCCGAGTAGCCCATCCGCCGCACCGCGCTGGCCGGCAACACAGGGCGGTCATTCCGCCAGATATTCTCGCCTGTGTCCACGTCCAGGCACTCGATCGCTTCTGTCGTGAGCACGAAGACCTTGCCATCGCCGGCGGACAATTCAAGCCTGCCGAACGGGTCCTGTGTTTGGCCGGCTCGGATGCCATGAAACGGGCCTTTCTTCCAGAGCACCCGGCCGGTCTCGACGTCGACCACGCAGACGTGCTTGCCGGGCGCGCTAGGGGGAGCCTCGCTCTTTTGAATCGCCACATTGGCGGGCTTTTTGGAAGGATTTATCGACACGATTAGCCGTCCATCGGTGCAAAGAATTTCGTCAGCGTTGGCCGTGTCGGCATAGACTCTTTTTACGTCGCCAGTGGCCGCGTCCAGTGCCGTCACCGGGGCAGAGACACCGAGGGTGACATACACAGTTTCGCCAACAGCCACCAGACGCTTGCCTACATTCGGCGGCATCGTGAATCGACCGACGCTGGCAACTCCTTCGCCCGTGTCGGGCGTGCCGCTGAATTCCTCCGAGCCCCACTGCGATATGGGACATTTCCACAGTAATACTCCGCTGAAGGCATCGCGTGCGACGACGAACCACTTGCTCGGAACGGTGCCA
>CAYGBH010000255.1:0-6113 GCA_964348055.1 uncultured Pirellulales bacterium | reverse complement strand
ACAAGGACTATATGTTTGATAATACAGCCTGGGGCGTCGAGGTCTGTAAGAGAGTTGGTTCCAAGAATGTAAAGATTCTCTATGACATCTATCACGCTCAGATTATGGAAGGCGATATAATTCGCACGATTCGCGATTATCACGAATACTTCGGTCACTACCACACAGGCGGCAATCCGGACCGAAACGAAATCGACGAAACGCAGGAGTTGTATTATCCGGCTATTATGCGTGCCATTGCCGATACGGCATTCAAAGGGTATGTAGCGCATGAGTTCGTTCCCAAACACGACCCCATCGAATCTCTCACTTATGCTGTACGAATCTGTGATGTTTAACTATGTGGAAGCTAAAAGAGCCTAAACCGGTAAAGCTGATAATTGGAATTTTGGCCGCCAACCACCAGTGTTTACACACTACGACCGATGCACTAACTGATAAGTTTGGCAAAGTCGACTTTGTAAGCGATGTGTGGCCGTTCGACAAAACCGATTATTACAAAGACCAGACAGGCCCACGTATCCTAAGGCAGTTTATCAGCATCGAAAGGCTGGTCGACCCCGGCAAGCTGGCCAAAATCAAACACCAGACAAACAAATTGGAGCAAAAGCTGGTGAGGACTTTAGCCCTTCCCCTGCCAAGACCGGTGAACCTGGACCCAGGGGTAATCGAACCCTCGAAGCTGGTCCTGGCAACAACAAAAAACGAGTCGCAGCGGATATACATAGGAACAAAAATGTACGCCGAAGTGACACTGATTTTTGACAAAGGCCGGTGGCGGCCACTGCCACATACCTATCCGGATTACAGACAACAATGTTATTTCGAGTTTTTTGAAAAAGTAAGGACCCGATTACTGGAGCAGCTAAAATCGCAACATTAACCACATTAGCAATAATCTTACTTGCAGGCTCATTTGTGCTGTCGGTCGTTTTAACAGCCGTTGTAAGAAAACTGGCCACTCGCGCCGGGTTCGTCGCACATCCGGCCGAAGACAGATACCATCAAACCGTTATTCCACTCGGCGGCGGTATCACTATCTTCACGACCCTGTTAGTTTTCATTCTCGCCGGTGCAGCTGCAATGAAGCTATTACTTATCCCCGGCCGCTTTGATTGGCTCGCCGAACGAGCTAACATCGATCCTGCTGATTTTTCAGCCAAAATCAATCAGCTTGTGATTATACTGCTCAGCGTCCTTGCTTTGTTCACACTCGGCCTTTGGGATGATAAAAAACATCTCGGCCCATTTTTCAAACTGGCCGTTCAGTTCGCAGCTGCAATGATTGCTGCCGCCTTTGCAGATATTCGCGTCGAGTTTTTCATCGAAAACAAAGTAATTACCTCCATATTTTCAGCCTTTTGGATAGTCCTGATTATTAATGCGTTCAACTTTCTTGACAATATGGACGGCGCCTCCGCCGGCATAGCGGTCATAGCGAGCTGCATTTTATTCAGCGCAGCAGCCTTAAGCGGCCAGGTCTTTGTCGGCGGCCTGGCACTTGTCTTCATAGGAACGTTATTAGGGTTTTTAGTATTTAATTTCCCACCCGCCAAAATCTTTATGGGCGACGCCGGCTCTCTCGTAGTGGGCTTCTTCGTCGCTCTGTTGACCCTGCGCACCACCTATTATCACGAAGCACAAAGCGGACAATGGTATCCGGTTCTTATGCCGCTGGTCGTTATGGCTGTCCCGCTCTATGATTTCATCAGCGTAACGCTGCTGCGCATAAGCCAGGGCAAAAGTCCCTTCGTCGGTGACACTCAGCATTTCTCGCATCGATTAAAAAGACACGGCTTGACCGACACCCAGACAATTCTAACGTTATACCTGGCTACGCTCTGCACCGGCCTTGGCGCAACTTTTCTCTATCAGGTCAATCTTACCGGTGCGATTCTAATCTTCATTCAGACAATTATGGTGTTATCGATAATCGCTATTCTTGAAACTGCTGGCAAAAATGACAAAGCCGCCGATTGATTCGGATTTACTCAAAAGCAGAGGCCTAGCGTCCCTGGAATATATCCTGCTTGCCCTTTGCGTCTGTGTGATTGCGCTTCGCACAACGTTTACCGAAGGCCCCGCTATGCAATCGACCACTCTCGCGGCCAATCTCAGCGACACTGTCTACAGTCTATCCGTATCGGCTGTTCTAATATTCTCCTTCGTCTTGTGGCTTGTATGGAGCTTTTGCAGTAAGAGATTTTTATACCGCCTCACCGGCATAGAAATCGGCCTGTGTCTTTTCTGCGTAGCTGCTGTCGCCGCCGGCTTTGCAGCAGCAAATAAGCGAGTGGCAATAACCAATGTCGCTGTGTTTCTCGCACCCCCGCTAATGGCTCTATTGCTGGTCCAGATACTGGACTCACAGTCAAAAATAAAGCTGATATTGGCTGTCATTGCTGCCTTGGGCGTTGTCTCAGCCTACCAATGTGCTGAGCAATTCTTTATCAGCAACCAGATGACGATTGAGCAATATGAGAAGGCCCCGCAGAGCCTGCTCGAGCCGCTCGGCATAGAGCCTGACACCCTCCAGCATTTTCTTTTTGAGCATCGGCTTTATTCAAGAGGCGTTCGCGGTTTTTTCACAACGCGTAATTCCGCCGGTTCGTTCGCGTTGATGACGTTCTTTGCAGCTATTGCCTTATTTATCGAGAAATTCAAAAACCGCAAATCCCCATCCTCCCGTCCGCTGCATTTACTCGCCTGTGCCACTGCAGTGGCCATTATCATCTTCGGCCTTGCACTTACACGCAGCAAGGGCGCAATTCTCGGCTTGCTCTTTGCAACAGCAATATTCATTGTGTATCTTCGCTTCGGCAACCGGTTAAAGGCACACAAGAAAGCCATATTAATTGCCTGCCTACTGTTGGTCATCATAGGCACTTCGGCGGTTGTTTCGTATGGATTGAATCACGGCCGACTACCGGGCGGCAGTTCAATGCTCGTCAGATGGCAATATTGGCACGCATCAGCGAAGATGTATGCCGACCATCCTATAACCGGCGTTGGCCCCGGCAACTTCGCACATTTCTATACACATTACAAACCCGCTTCTGCATTGGAATCCGTTGCAGACCCGCACAATTTTCCACTTGGCATTCTGACTCAGTATGGCCCCATCGGCCTTGCCGGATTTTTAGCTATGATTTTCATACCCTTATGGAGAACAATTTGTCCCAACCCCGTCAGTTCAAGCCCTTCGTCAAAAGCACAACCTGAGCCGCCTTTTAGAACTCTGGCTGTAAGTTTTTTACTTGTTATATCAGCAGCACTGCTGCTTATCAGGCCGATGCTTATGCCTGCAACACCCGCCGATACTCTTGACGTGATGATTTATGTCATAGTGACATTATACGTTGTGCCAGTAGCCGTTTTTATCATTGGTTTTTTTCTTCTGACAGTACCTCTACGAACAACACGCAATAAGCAATACGTAATACTCAATACAAATATAACGGCCGCTCTTTTTTGCGCTGTTTTAGGCGTAGCTTTCCATAATTTGATAGACTTTGCCATTTTTGAGCCGCCCGTTTTCACCACTCTTTGGGCGATAATAGCCTGCCTGATTGCGATAGATTTTCACACAAACCGCCGACCACAGCTCGCTCTAAAGCCCGCCCCTGTCGTAAGAGCGATTGTCGGCCTTATCGCCCTGGTAATAATTGGGGCTTATTTCGATTATGTGTGGTCGCCGGTCAACAAAAGTACCACTAAAATCCAGCAATCTCATCAAGCCATCTCTAACGGCCAATTTGAACAGGCCCATAGGCTTTTGGATTCTGCCGCGAAGGATGATTCTTTAAGCCCCGCTGCACTATCTATGAACGGCCGACTGTATCTGCATCATTTCCATCCGACGCAGAACAGGAATCGTGATTTACTTTTGAAGTCCGAGAAGTGTCTCCAGGCCGCAATCGAGCGTAACGACGCCGCTTATAAAAATTTTGAGCGATTAACTGATGCCTATGAGTCGCTCGCAGAGATCTCGCGACAGCAGGAAAAGGACAATTGGCTGAACAGAGCTTTCGATACTGCCTTACTCGCGGTTGAGCGTTACCCAGGCTGCGGTCGGCTGCAATTCAAGGTGGCCGAAATCGCTGAAAAGTTGGGCAAAATCGATATCGCCATCAAGCAGTACGAAAAAACAATCGAAATTGAAGATAAATATCGTGCTCAGTTTCAGGAAATGTATCCCGAAAGGGAGAAAATTGTCAGCCGGCTCGGCAAAGACAAATACCTCCTCGCAAAAGACCGACTAAAATCCCTCCGCGGGTAATGAGAGCAAAAAGTCAACTGAAATATTTCTGCTCCTTTATTCCCATTATTGGTTCGTTAATTGCTTGAGCTCGGCTCGCAACCTGGGCAAGCTCTGCGGATAGTTTTTCTGGATAAATTCAATCAGTTTCTCTCTCACCTCACAACGGAGATTCCAAGCAGTTGACGCATCTGGTGCACTGATAAGTGCCCTCAGTTCGATTCCACGGTCAGATGCATTGGTAAGCTGCAGTACGCATACCTTACCATCCCATTTGTCTGAGTTCTTAAGGATGCGCTGCAGCTCTTGTCTAATCACGTCGATGGGTATCGTATAGTCTGTGTAAATAAATATCGTGCCAAGTATGTCAGCTGACGTGCGTGTCCAGTTCTGGAAAGGCCGTTCGATGAAGTATGTTATTGGCACTATCAGACGCCTTAGGTCCCAGATCTTGACGACGACATAGGTCAGAGTTATTTCTTCAATTCTTCCCCATTCATTCTCCACGATGACGACATCATCGACACGAATGGGCTGAGTGAAGGCAATATGAATGCCGGCTATGAGCGTGCCTATCGTTTTCTGGGCAGCCATCCCTACGATAATACCGATAATTCCTGCTGAAGCTAAAATGGTGGTGCCCAACTGACGAACTTGGGGAAAGGTCATAAGCATCGTTGCCAGGGCCACAACCCCGACTAGAATAATGACAACGCGTTTTAGTACCCTAAATTGTGTATGTATCTTGCGTGCCTGTAGATTGTCCTTTACACCAACCTCAAAGCGGCTGACCACAAAATCCTCCAATACATACGTCGATTTTATTAACAGCCAGGAAACAAGAGCAATGAGAATAAGACTAATTATGTGGTTCAAAGTCGTTGGTTCTAACTCATCGAGCGATGCTGTCAGAGACAACCGAATAAAGACGAAAATAATTATCCACAGTAAAGGATGGTAGCAGCGGTTGAGCAATGAGTTATCTAAAGCAGATTTTGTTCGCTGGATGAGTTTTCGGAGTATTTGGTAGATAAGAAAATGGCCTATCAAACCAATGAATATCGACACTGCGACCACTTTAGTTATAGTCTGCCAGTTTCGTATTATATCATGCATTTGATCACCTCGTATAAGCAACTTAGTATTATTATCTGCGATTTCACATACTCAGATGCGGTATCAAGCCTTTATTTCATTAAAATCGCAACGGCTCCTCCGCACTATTTGCCCCATTATATATTCACTAAACCTTAAATCCCGTGTTTTCACAATAACCGCACGATTGTATTGGACTCTTTGTCTTTTGCCAATGTGTTATCCCAATTTGGCCAGCGGTTTCAGTATCAATAGTACAAAACAACTGATGATTTCAGCCGTATCAAATATGTTAAATAGTAGGGTCTGCAGGTCGAGACTTGTGGTCAGCTGCTTTTCCGATTTTGTAGAGAAACCACATACGAGATACGAACTACGAAATGCGAGCGACTACCTCATCCGGTATGTCAAAGTTCGCATATGTGTTTTGCACGTCGTCGTGGTCTTCAAAGGCCTCCATCAGGGAAATAATTCTCCTGGCAGTTCCCTCATCACTGACCGCCACAGTACTCTGCGGCACCATTGAAATTTCAGCTACCTCAGTAGGTATTTCCCTCTCTTTCAAAGTCTTTTTTAGTTCTTCGTAAGCGCCCGGCTCACAGGTTATCTCGAAAACCTCCCCTGTATTTTGCATATCATCAGCGCCAGCACTAAGAGCGATTTCGAAAAGCTGCTCTTCGTCCACGTTAGCGGTATTGACGGTGATAAGTCCCTTCTTGCTGAACATCCAGTTAACGCAGCCGCCGGTCCCCAACGAGCC
>CAYGBH010000254.1:0-6130 GCA_964348055.1 uncultured Pirellulales bacterium | reverse complement strand
CGACTGGGCCAAAGACGCCGGTGCTGGTCTTGGCCTGAGAGAAAGGCACAACCCAAATATTATTTACGAAGATGAAAGTCAATATTGCTACATCGCTGTAAAATCCATCCCCGAAAATCCCGACAGACGTGTTTTTATGCAGGACAAGCTAAAGCACAGCGATATGGTAATGGACGACATACTCGATTTGAAATATTCTTATGAGCAGATTTATGCCGCGGTAACGCATCTATTGAGTCAGGACAAGAGTAAGCTTTCGGTTTTAGTGATTGGAGGTGGCGGGTATGTCTTTCCTCGATACGTTGAGGAGGTTTGGCCTGGAAGTCGCATTGATGTGGTTGAAATTGACCCGGGGGTAACCGAGGCGGCCATGCAGGCCTTCGGCCTGAAACACGATACTCCTATCAATACATTTACGATGGACGCCCGCGTCTATGTCAATCAACTACTGGGGCAGGAGCGGACCCAAGCTCTTGTCTTCGACAAGAAGACGCAGGGGCAAAAAATGCGATATGATTTCATATATGAAGATGCTCTGAGTGATTATTCGATACCGTACCAGCTCACCACGAAAGAATTTAACGATAAAATCGCCCGGATATTAACAGACAGCGGCGTATATATGATTGAATTGATAGACATTTATGATAGCGGCTTGTTCCTCGGCGCATTTGTAAATACCTTGGAGCAGACATTTCCCCATGTTTATGTTGTTACTGAGGAGCAATCGCGTTCAGGACGCAGCACTTTTGTGGTTATCGCTGCCCGACAAGAAATTAATCTTGAAAATCTCCGCTTAGAAAAACCGGTAAAAGATTTGGATTTATGGATATTAAGCAGCGCTTGTTTAGAAGCACTCAAGCAAAAAGCACGCGGCATTGTATTAACAGACGATTATGCCCCCGTTGAAAATCTTCTTGCACCTGTGGTGCTCGAGAGTGCTATAGATTTGCTGACGGAGAAATATCGGGCACAGGCAGAAGAGCTGGAAGCAAGAGGAAAATGGGATGAAACCATCTCGAAGTACAGAGATATTATCAGTGTAGACCCCACATTGTCGACAGGGGCATACGCATACTATAAGATAGGAGTGATTTTGGCGGGGCAAGATAAGTTGGAAGAAGCCCTCGACGCTTTCAAGAGTGCTCTTGAATGCAATAACAGGGCTGAATTTAAGCAAAGTATGTCGAACGTCCACTACAATATAGGTGTAGTATTGCAAAGGTTAGGCAACAACGACCAAGCCTACGATTATATGCGTAAGGCGGTTCAGGGATATCAGGAGGACCTGGCCAAAAGCCCCGATTCAGCCAAAATAGCCAGCAGGCTGGGTAATGCCCTGGTGGGAGTCGGTAATTTTAGTGAAGCGACCGGATATTTTCAGCAGGCAGTAAATCTGAATCCATATGATACAAAAAACCATTCAACGCTCGCACAGGTGCTTGTAATTCAAGAACGCTACGACGAAGCTCTCGCAGGCTTGAAAGAAGCAGTTAGCTTTATGTTACGTATCGGGGATAAAGAGGCTGCGGCAGAATTGCAGAAGCATCTTGAGCTTGTCGAGTTTAGAAAATCGAAACAGAAAGAATAGTTTACCCTGTTAGAGATCCGAAGGGCAAAGGCTCTAACGGGATTTACTTTGGACCTGCGACCTTTTCGAAAATTAAACTGTCCCGGGGGTTGTCGTTAGGATCAAAAGGCAGCTTGTAATTGGGATGTTTCTCTGTATCTGCAATGTATTCGGGGAAACTGAACCGGTCAGCCCACCACATCTGGCCGTCCTCAGAGACCGAACCGACGAAGAAATCCCGAGTTTGGCCCTGCACCACATTGTCGCCCAGTTCGACAAGAAAGTGGTCTATTGCAATCTCAACGAGTAATTCGCGCTGCTCTTGCGAGTATTGAACCGTCCAGGGACCCGGCTCGAACACTCCTGTACCGCCCAATTTCATCGGTGTGGTGGTTACCTGCCCGGGCTTCATCGTTACCCTGCCGAGACTGACTACCGCTGAGGAAATTGTACCGTCCGGCTCAAAGACAAATTCCCAGCCGCCTTTATCCGCTTTCCATCTGCCGACAAGAAACTCCGGGAACTGCCCGTCGCCATCGATGATTACTTTGACACCGCTTGTCTTCTCGATAGGACTTTGGCAGCCGCTCAACAAAAAAGCGGATAGACTATAAAAAAATAAGAGCAATAATCGTTTCATAAGTCGAGTTTTAGGAAATCTCAGCACAAGCTGCAAGAAAAAAAGAGGCAAGTCAGAGACTTGCCTCTTTGCTAACTAAATTGTTGGCCTTGGCCAAGGCTAACGTCTTATATGCGTATGCGACGACGCAGAAACAGACCACCCAGCCCAAGCAGTATAACAGTCATTGGTTCAGGAACGACGGTTATAGTTACTGAATCGGCCGGGGTCACATAATCCGGGTCGACGAATACCGAAATCGTGGCGGTTTCACCTAACACACCACCTACATAATCCAACGTAAACTGCGGCCCTACTGCGATAGCTGGGGCGCCCCCTGGACTCATAGCTATGGTAAGCTCATAACCGCCACCCCACCCAGCCTCTGTATAGGGTGAAACAGCGCCCAAATCACCTGCTGCGTCCAGGTCGACCGCATTGCCCAGTGCTCCCGTGCCGCCCTCTTCAATGATTATATAACCCAGCCAGCTCGAAGCGTCTTCGCTCACAACACTAATTACTGGGGTGAGGCCTTCGCCAATCTCGATAGACTCGCCGGGATCACTACCATCGACGTAAATGGCCACAGCGTTTGCTGCCGACGCTATTCCAAGAACCAGTGCCACAACTAAAAATTTTCTCATCATCTTCTCCTTTCTTTTCAAAAGCACAGTCCCTTCGCGATAACAAACTCCAGGCGTATCTTACTTTCTTTAAGTTCGCCAGTTACTACTCTCTGAAAGCTACATTATGGACAATCAGGAGCCGGACTATCAGCAAGCTGCCAGTTGGCTATCAGGATGTCCAGGTCGTTGGTCGAGACCCGATACTTCTGCTTACCCTGTGGCAGATTGTCGAAGTCAGCACAAATCTGGTTGTCACTTAGTGATTCCAGCGGCTTATTCCAGGCTGCAATCAGGATGTCCAGGTCGTTGGTGGAGACCCAATACTTCTGCTTACCCTGGGATAGACCATCTGCGTCACCGTGGCACTGTCTCGGGTTAATGCTGGCAGCCCAGCAGTCGGGTGAACCTACAGCGAGCCATTCATCCATGTGCGGACCCGTATAAGCCACCACTGGACCAACAGTGACTTGAACATCAGTTGCGCCGGTCAAATCCACAGTTGGTTCTGTAGCATCTTCCAGTACCACATTGCCGCGAGTTGCGTTAAGAGCGACACTCAATTTGCAGCTTTGACTGCAAGTGACTGTACAAAGTCTACCCGAGTTACCTGGAGCTTTGGTATCGTAAAGTGAACCCATCTCGATGGTGATGCCACTCGTGCCGAGGCCACCCAGCGCGCCCGGGTCACCGGCGTCAGCCACAGGTGTATAACCAGCTACACCCCAATCACTGACTTCGCCGGTCGCCGGATCGACGGTGATGTAACGACCGAAATTGGCTGGGAAAATGCCGTAGCCGTTGTTGTCATCACCAACCGCGAAGTCGGCGATGCCATCAATGGTGCCGTTGTCGACCGTGATGTCTAAGGCGAATGCTCTGACCAGCACGGCCTCATCCGACGAATAGTCGATGGAGACTACCCCTCCGCCCAGGTCTGTGGCAGTGAGGGTGACTGTTGCCCATACCGGAGCAGCGAGCAACCCTACTGCCAGGACGAAAAACAATTTTCTCATAATACAACTCCCTTCTCTTCTCTTCTTCGCAGAGTTGCACACTCTGCACTATCTTGGTTTTGCTTCCTGCCTGACAAAACATTAGCACGCTTGTTCAATTTACAGTACTTAGCATTTTTGATTTATTGAACAGAGCGCTCCGGCCAGCAGGAAAAACCGGAAATACAAGTAATTCCTTCTTACAACTCCTCCTTTCCCGCCGAGCGGCGAAAAAAGCGTGCCAGAAACAATATGCACAAGTTCTAATTGGTGAAGACCAACTTTATAATACCATAATATTCCTGCCCACTTCAAGCAAAAAATGCAAAAAAAACAAAAAAATTGAACTTGGAAATTTGCTTCTACATCTCCTTTTGCCCCGCCGATTTGCAAAAAGACGCGCAAAAACTATATGCAACAGGCTATTAAGTTAGTAGAGATTAATGGCCGAAAATATCATATTGAGCTCTGAGAAAATCGAAAAAATGTGAAAAAAACGGGAAAAATTAAAATTTATGGCATAATTGCATGACTTAACATATGAAAAAGCCGCTGGAATGTGCGTTTCGGGTGGTAATTTGGGCAGCCGGCAGCGCCGGCCAGAATCAAGCCCGCTTCCGGCGAGCCCGATTATGAGGTGTTTTTGGGGCTGATTTTGATGAATCCGGGCTGCGGCCTTATGTAAGCTTAAAGTGTGAAGCTCAAAGTTAAAACTGTTGAATTTTTGGCTTTCCCGATACAATCGGGATAGTTTTTAGTTTTTCACTTTTAGTCTTTAGCTTCTTTGTTATTTTGCCGTTATGTACAACAACGTGTATAATTTTCTGAAAGGACGACTTATAGTTGTAAGGTTATGCCTGCTGGCGGCCGCTTTAATCCTCGTCGGCGTCGGGATAGCTACTATCTACTCCGTCGGCCATCCCGCAGAGCTCAGCCCGGCCAGCCAAACAGGTGATTTGAGCAATCTCTGGACAAAACAGATGAAATTCGCCGCCCTCGCGATGGCCGGCTTTATAGTGGTTAACTTAGTCAATTACAGGCGTTTTGGGGCGGTAAGCTATTGGATATATGCATTTGTGCTGCTTCTTTTGGGGCTGTTACTACTTGGTAGGTATGTTGTAGATATCCCCTTTGTGCCGGAGATTAATGGTACACACAGATGGATTAAATTCAGAATAGCCGGTCGGGACCTGCCGGCCGTGCAGCCATCGGAATTTTGCAAGCTCGTGTACGTATTGGCCCTGGCCTGGTATCTGCGCTATCGCAGCAATTACCGCAATTTTAGCGCTCTAATCGGTCCTTTTGCTCTAACGCTGCTGCCGATGGTCCTGATCCTGCTTGAACCGGACCTGGGCACTGTGATGCTGATAATGCCGATTTTGTTTACAATGCTCTTTGTAGCCGGCGCAAAGGTTAAGCATTTGCTGATTATAGTGCTTATGGCGCTTGCTGTAAGTCCCCTGCTGTGGCAAAGGATGAAGCCTTATCAGCGAACCAGAATAAGTAGTGTGCTGTTGCAAAGCAGTTGGGTTCGCGAAAAGGCCGAGCAACACCCAACACTGGGCAGGATTCTTGTGGGCAGGAAATTTAGCATAAAGCAGTGGATGAACGATTGGGGCTATCATCTGATACGTTCAAAATATGCGGTTGCCTCCGGCGGGATGAATCGTGGCAAGGGGTATGGTTTTCGTCAGGGGCCCTTTATCAAGTACAACTTTTTGCCCGAAAGGCACAATGACTTCATATTTGCTATGATAGCGCATCAATGGGGCTTCTGGGGCTGTCTGGGCTTGCTCGGGCTCTATGTTATTATTGTTGTCTGTGGGCTGGAAATCGCAGTGAACAATACCGACCCCTTCGGCAGATTGGTTGCGGTCGGTATTGTCGCGACCTTTACAGTCGAGGTCGTCGTCAATGTGAGTATGACTCTGGGCCTGATGCCCATCACAGGTTTGACTTTACCTTTGGTTAGCTATGGCGGCTCAAGTCTGCTGGTTAGTATGGCTTCTGTGGGATTACTAAATAATGTCGGCCGGTGCAGGCCCTTCAGCGTGGCACCAAAAACGTAATTGAAAAAATCAAAATGCAAAATGTAAAATTGAGGAGGTCATCCCTAAGGGATTCCACAATTTTGATTTTTTTATTTTTAATTTTTGAGTTTTCTTATGATAAAAGGCTTTAGACAAATTGCCTCTCTCACAGCAATCAGCAGAGTCTTCGGCATGGTGCGGGATATAGCGTTTGCCCACTTTTTTGGGGCTGGCTGGTTGATGACGGCCTGGACGATGGGCTTTAAGATTCCAAATCTTGCCAGAAGACTCTT
>CAYGBH010000253.1:0-6154 GCA_964348055.1 uncultured Pirellulales bacterium | reverse complement strand
GCCAGATACTGCAGGTACCTTTCAGTAACGTTTCGGAAGTGGGCTTCGTGACCGATTCGATGCTCGTCAGGTATCAGCACCTGCCAGGTATTTGCCTGCCGTTTCAGGGCCAGGCCCGGGTATTTACTTTGCAGCTCAGCGAGAGCTTTTTTCAGAGATGCCGCCAGCTTCTCGGCATCGGCGCCTGGGGCCGGCTCGACATAAAGCTCCGGCCGATAGTTCTGTTCTTTACCCTGCCGGATGATTACGTTCGCTTTGGTGCCCCTGAACAGCGAATGATGCGTGTCTCCGCCGCCCTGCGGTGCCTGGAAATTCCAGCTAACCGCTAACTTTACGTGCACGCCTTTCATTGTGTAAATCATTTCTCCGTTGGCGTAATAGGGCAGAATTCCTTCGTTATTTAACTTGCCTTTCAGAAAGTCCGGAAAATCCGGCGCTCTTGTTACCTTCTCGTACTGCTGTCGTGTGAGCATTGTCGGCCAGCGTCTGGCCTTTTGCATCACGATGTCCCTTCGGTAATCGATTGGCTCATCCGGGAAGCACGTCCACATCACCAGGTCTATCAGGTGCGTTGTCACGTCCACCAGCCCCTCGCCCTGCTGGGCGGTATCAAAATACCAGGTTGGCCTTTTGATAGGTATGCCGGAAATGTATTTGAAAAAATGGTGTACACTTTCCTTCACGACCGCCGGCTCATCCACGGAGCCGGTTTGCAGCTCTCCGAACACCTTTTTATTGAGCACGAGTATTCTCTGCAGGATACAGAGGATATTGAAACGTTCGGTCATAATATCGTAAAGCAATACGCCTTTTTTCTCTGCCGTGTCAAAGGCCTGCTCCAATAGCTTGAAACCGTCGGCATCAATGCACATCGGCTTGTCGGAAAAAACATTAAGGCCGGCATCGACGGCGGACTTGATGTACTCGGTTTTTTTCTGGTTGTTGCCGGATATAACAACGACATTGCCGGGCCTTTCGGCGAGCATCTTTTCCAGGTAATCATCACCCGTATACACTTTTTCCTGCCAATTAGTGGGGTCCTCCGCCCGGGTATTGAAACTCTCGATGCGCTTTAGATATTCGGCCGCCTCCGGGCCGGCCGGGGCATAGACGTGTGCGATAGGTGCAACCTGGTCATACATAGTTTTCTGGACCAGTGCTGCATGATAATGTCCCGGATTGAGAATCATAAGTTTAACCTTGGTGGTTTCTTTTATTTGTCCTTCCTCTTTCTCGGCACAGGAAAACAACGCTGCCGATAGGCAAAGAGATAATACGAATAAAACAGCATTTCGTTTCATAACCAAATTCCTTTTATAATGGGCGATGGAAACAACTAACCTATTATCCAATAAACCGCACCTATCAGCAGGGCCACAACCGCCCATGCTGCGAGAAAGCCAAAAATACCAACCATAGTGGGCCTTGGTATTTCGAAATCAGGGTGGCTTATCAGCGTTTTACGCGGAGCCGGTTCCACACCTGCTGGGAGTGTAAACGGTTCGGTCTCCGGTTCATCCGGGCCGATAGGCGTCTGCAAACAGGCATAAAACCGGTTTAGGTTTTCCGCTGGAACCCTCCTTGTAAGCAGGCTGACCACAACCAGAACTACAAAGCCAGCACTCAAGTAGACAATCATCTGCCAGGGCAGGCAGAGCTTGCCCTCCCATAGCATAAAGGCCGGCAGCTTGTCGGCAAAGTGGGCGTTGAAATCCCAGAGGACATATTTACCCAAGGGGATTTTACTAGTGAAGATCAGGGTACCGAGGTTGGTCAGAGAACCTGCCCATGCCCCTGCAACTGTGGCTCGGCGCCAGAAGAGACCGACCCAAAAGGCAATACCCATAACGGCGGAAATTTCCCAAAAGATTTCCAGGCCCTGTACAACACTTTCCAGGCTGAAGGCAAAAAGAATACTACAAAGCACTATCAGGACTGATGCGATACGTCCGGTGAGGGTGTAGTGTTTATCGGCTTTGCCGGGCACTATGAACTTTCTGTAGATGTTTTCGGTAAACAAGGCCGAGGAGACTACCATAAGCGAATCGCAGGTACTCATGACCGAAGCGAGCAAGGAGGCTATAAATAATCCAATCAGACCTGGGGCAATGCCGGGCAGAAGGTCGTATGCCATTTTGCCGTAAGCCAGATCAGCATCCTCAAGCTGGGTATACATGGCCACGGCGCACAGACCTGTCAGCATCCAGGCAATAGTGCATATCCGCTTGAGGAATATCCCTGCAGTAACACCCATTCTTCCTTCCATTTCCGTCTTACCAGCCGCACAGTTTGCCATGGTCTCAGGCATTGTCACCCAAGCAACGAGCGCATTGAAGGAGATGACGATAATGTAAAAGAGTGTAATCTCGCCAGGTGACACAAGTGAAAGCTTAGCAGGGTCAGCAATAGACTGTCGCAGCCCGCTCATGCCTCCAACTTTCGCCAACGCAAACGGCAAAATCAGGAAAGACAAAACAATAGTCAGAAGTCCCTGGACAAAGTTCGTTGCGATAGCTGCACTAAGTCCACCGGCAACGCCGTAAATGACGAACATGACCGTCATCGCTATAATGGCGAGATTGGAGCTTATGGCACCACCGGAGACGGCCCGGACCATCGCCCCCGAACCTTTCAGCATCACCCCAATGGCAATCAAAAGTTGCAATATCCCCATTGCGGCATAAAGGCCGCTGACGCTGCGGTCGTAACGTACTTCAAAATAATCTCCCGTGGTTATAGCCCGCATTCGGCGGAAAAAAGGTGCGATCAGCCAAAAGAACGGCGTTACAAGTAGCCAGAGCCACTGGTACCAGATACCGGATGCGCCGACGTGATAAGTCTTAGCAGCCACACCGACTGCCTGGTCGGAATGGGTCCCGGAGCCGAACATAAAAAAGGCCATCATTACCTTTCCGAACTTACGGTCGCCGATGAAGAAACTGGCGGCACTGCGGACCTTTTTCATAGCCCAAAGGCCGATGAATGTGATGCCCACCAGGTAAATGAGAATGACCAACCAATCAATAAGTCTAAGACCTAACATATGTGAACCTCCCGTATCGATTATCGGCGACATTATAGAGTTTGAGTGACAACCCTGCAAGGCCGAAAGTTCCGGGACTAAGGAGCAAGAAAGCTCTTATTGTTCGATATTTTTCAAGGATGGCAGACAGACCAAACCCCACAGGAAGCCGTTGAATCAAAACCTTCGCTGGTTTTCGTAAGTAGAATTTCCATAAAACAGGTTAGAATTGTGCTGAAGTTTTGGTATTATTAGAAGGAAATGATAAAATAATCCGGCGACGTGGCTGGGCATAGGCCACTGCCAAATGTGAGGAGTATCACAATGAATCAACAAACCATCAACGTTCCACAGACGAAAACGCAGATGCGAACTTGGATACTGTTGCTGTGTCTGATTGCAACCGCTTCGCTGACATGCCGGAAAGCGGTTGAGCGACCCGGCGCCGCGCCAAATCTACAGCAGGATAAATGGAGAGCCGGCATCGCCACAACCGTTATAACACCGGCCGAGTCGATGTGGATGTCCGGCTACGCAGCACGAACAAAACCGTCAGAAGGAAAGGTCCACGACCTGCGCGCCAAGGTGCTGGCGCTGGAGGATGGCAGGGGCACCAAACTCGTAATCGTCACAGTCGATTTATTGGGCGTTCCCCGCCCGCTGCGTGACTGGTTGGAAAAACAGGTCAAACAGAGCTATAAATTGCCGCCGGAGAACCTGCTTTTAAATGCCTCCCACACGCATTGCGGTCCCGTTGTCAAGGAAATGGAGGATTCTATATACGGAGATTCCTTTTACGGCCTGTCACCGGAGCAGATTCGACGAAGCCGGCAGTATATGGAAACTTTACAGCAGAAATTGCTGATGCTGGTCGGTCAGGCGATAGAGAACTTAGCTACGGCGCAACTGGGATACACACACGCTCGCGCCGGCTTTGCCATGAACCGGCGGTCTAAGACCGACGGCGGCTTTCGTATCGCCCCCAATCCTGACGGGCCGGTCGACCACGATGTCCCCGTCTTGCGGATAGACAGCCCAGACGGCGAATTGCGGGCGGTGTTGTTTGGATATGCCTGCCATAATACTACCCTGAACTTTTATAAATTCTGCGGCGACTACGCTGGTTTCGCCCAGCGGTATATTGAAGAGGAACATACCGGAACAACGGCTTTGTTTGTAGCCGGTTGCGGCGGTGACCAGAATCCCTACCCAAGAAGAGGGGAGCGGAGTCTGGAATATTGCCAACATCACGGCCGGGCGCTGGCCAATGCAGTCGAAGCAGCACTGCTCTCACCAGCGCGGCCCATCCGGGGACCGGTTCGGTCGGCGTTGGATACCGTCACTTTGGACTTTGCCGAGCCGCCCAGCCGCCGGCAGCTCCAGCAGCAAGCCGAGTCCGACGATAAGTACGAACGCCGACATGCCCAAGTGCTGCTGAAGGAACTGGAGCAAACCGGCAAGATTCGCACGACATATCCATATTTGGTGCAGGTTGTCCAGTTCGGCGATGACATGATGATGGTGGCGCTGGCCGGCGAAGTCGTGGTTGACTATTCGCTGCGTCTCAAAGCCGAGCTGGCCGGTTCGCCGGTTTGGGTGGCCGGCTACTCGAACGATGTCTTCGGCTACATACCTTCGCTGCGTGTCTTGCAGGAAGGCGGCTATGAAGGCGGCCGCGCGATGCGATATACCAATCTGCCGGGTCCTTGGGCACCATCGGTCGAAAAGCGGATTGTCGATAAGGTCCACAAGCTGGTCAGCAAAGCGCGGGCCCCCTTAGAAACTCGACAATGACCCATATCGTATAAAAAGCGGAGGTTTCTAACGGGGCGGGTATTAAAGGGCAACTGAAGTTTGGAAGATTTTGGTTGCATATCAACCGCTGTACTTTATAATGAGAATAATTTAAGAAAACACAGAGTATGTGTTTTCCATTCTTGTTGCAAGTATTCATAACAAACACAATCAAACGGCAGCCGGCTCGAGATAAGGGAGTAAAATAGCGGTCGTGAGCTATTATTTTGTGCGGATTTATGTGTTTTGCCAGCCCCCGCCTCCGTTTCTGCTTTCGCAGAAAGCACGGGTGCGAGTCGAGGCGGCGGGCAAAAGATATTTTGACAAGTGAGAGGAGATAGAAATGAATAAGAACGATTTAACGAGGCGACAGTTTCTAACTGCGGTATCAGCGGGTTCTCTCGCTGCAGTTGCTTCGGGTCCAATTCTCTCCTACGGCAATCCAGGCCCCCACCGTTTTGCTTCGCAAAAGCGAAGCAGTGGGGGTAAGCTGGCAATTCTTGGTGGTCGGCCGGTTCGAACCAAAGCCTTTCCCGGCTGGCCCATATGGGACAAGAACCATGACGAAGAGCTGGTTTTATCTGTACTGCGCAGTGGAGTATGGTCGAGGGCTAAAGTAGTTGCAGAATTTGAAAAAAAGTACGCCGAGTTAATGGGAGCAAAACGCTGTCTCGCCACTACGCATGGCACTACTGCGCTGCTGACCGCTCTGCACGTACTCGGAATAGGCGTAGGAGATGAAGTCCTTGTTGGTCCTTACACATTTATTGCATCGATAGATGTGATTTTTCTTTCCGGCGCTCTGCCGATTATGGTTGATACAGATCCCGAGACATTTCAGGTCAATCCGGACAAAATGGAGGAGAAAATCACAGAAAATACAAAAGCCATCCTGCCCGTTCACATTCTTGGACTGCCTGCAAACATGGATAGAATTAATGCTATCGCAAAAAAGCATAATCTGATAGTCGTGGAAGACGCCTGTCAGGCATGGCTTGCAGAATGGAGAGGTAAAAAGTGCGGCACACTGGGAGACCTGGGCTGTTTCAGTTTCCAGAACTCCAAGCATTTAACCTGTGGTGAAGGTGGTGCGGTTGTTGGAGATGATGATGAAATAATGGACAAATGTCACTCGTACCATAATTTTGGCAGGCCGTATGGCGAGGCGGCGCTGACGCTGAGTGGATATGTCCGCTTGGGAACTAAATGCAGAATGACAGAATTCCAGGCCGCTATCTTACTTGCACAGATGAAGCGTCTCGAGGAGCAGACAAAAAGACGTGCAGCGAACGCAAAGTACTTGACATCGAGAATCAAGTCAATTCCCGGCATTGTTCC
>CAYGBH010000252.1:0-6188 GCA_964348055.1 uncultured Pirellulales bacterium | reverse complement strand
TGATTTCATTTTGAATTTTATGGGTTTAGTTGATTGGTTAATTAGTGAATTAGAGATTGATTGATTATTTTTTGAGATTGCTTCGTCGTGTCACTCCTCGCAATGACGTTTTTAATAGATTCCTCAACTATGGTAGGAATGTGTATTGGTGTTATGGTAATTCGGCGCCACACCAGTATCGAGAGGTGTTTTCGTCCTTTCTGAGCCAGTCAGCTCGGCCATCGAAGAAAAGATTGTTACAGCCATCTTTGCGATGTCGATTGGCCGAGACCCGCCGGGTCAGGTTATTGCCCTTGGCAGTGCTTTCCGAGGCGGCCATATGCGTTCTCGACCAAACATCCAGACGGTTCAAGCCGGACTCGATATGCAACTCACGTCTGTTCCGTACCACGGCACGCCACTCTCCTGCCTCGTTATCGGCCATGTAAATCCGCTGGGCGGGAGACTTGACATTGTGTAACTTGGTCGGCTCGTCCATTTGGTTACCCTGGTTGCTGGATGTCAGGCCCGGATCGGTCATATCCCAGGCGTTGACAACATAATCCACTGTCTGGTCCTTATTTTGGTTGCCGTATCGCCCTACTCCGTTACGGGGAAAGGATGGGCATTGGAATACTTTGACCTCCCTGTAGTCTTGCAAGTGCTTATATTCCTTGCCCATGTACGGAATTAAAACCAGGATCCATTTGACTTTATGGTCCATTGCGCGGGGGATAAAATCTTCGTTGTCTAAGGCGTACCCGTGCACGGCAAGGCCTATTTGTCTGAGGCTATTGAGGCAGTAAACGGTCCTGGCCTGTTTCCGCACCCGCTGCAGTGCCGGCATCAATATCCCCATCAACAGCGCAATAATAGCGATTACTACCAACAGCTCTATCAACGTGAAAGCTTGTCGTTTGTGCATGGCTATAACCACCTTCCCTTCAAAAAGCTGCTAAAATTGAACCCATTTATAATTATACATACTTTTAGTCAGAAATCAATAAAAATGATAGTAATCCGTTTAATCCGTGGTTCAGAATGACATGGAACCAGCGAAGACGTCCTGAAACTCCTGCTCGTGGGCTATTTCGACGTATTTAATCTTGCGGGCTAATTCGTGGCTCTTGTTTCTTGCCTGACTGCTCAATAGGATAATCTGTGCGCCGCTGCTCGCGGCGTTGCCGACAAAACGAATCCTTTCGGCCGGCATATCCGGCAAAAGTCCTATCCGCACCGCACTTTTTCGCCGGATGTAATTGCCAAAGGCACCGGCTAAATAAATTCGCTCTATGTCACAATCCTGGATACCGACTTTTTTCTGTAAAAGTTTGATTCCGGCCCGGATGGCGGCCTTTGCTAATTGCACCTGGCGAATGTCCTTTTGTGTCAGAAATACTGAACTACTTGCGTTCTCCGCCAGAACAAAGGCCGGCTCGCCATCGACCTGACTTATGCGGGTGGCAATAGCCGCTGGTAATTTCTCCCCCAGCGTGCCGGCACTTACGAACTGTCCTGTTTTATCAATGATACCTAAGTCCAGCATTACCGCCACGGCGTCAATCAGGCCGCTGCCGCATATAGAACTCGGCGCACAACCGCCTATTACATCCAAAACTATATTATCATCGTTTACAACGACGGCTTCTATTGCGCCCTCAGCCGCCCTGCTGCCGCAGGTTATGCGTGCGCCTTCCAGGGCCGGGCCAGCTGCACAGCTTGCCGCGTAGAGTTTGCCCCCGGTGCCGAGTACAAGCTCGCCGTTTGTGCCGATGTCGATTACCAGCGTCGTCTCCTGGGCTGAATCAATGCCGGTCGCAAGTGCGACTGCGGTAGTGTCCGAACCGACGAAGCCGGCTATATTCTCAACGGTGTGGATGTTGCCGGCGGGGTTCATCTGCAAGGCCGACTCGCTGGCGGGCACATCTTGAGCATCGAGCGAAAAGGCCTTGTACGGTGCCTGGCCGAGTTGGGTCACTGGTAATTTAAGGAAAATGTGATTCATAGTCGTATTGCCGACAACGCACATTTCATATATATCCTTTGCATCGACGGCGGTCTCTTTGAGGAGCCTGCCAATCAGCTCATTTACACAGTCTATTATGGTTTGTTGCAGTTCAGCTAATTTCTCATCGGTTTGTGCGTATGCGATTCTGCTGACAACGTCATCGCCGTATCGAGTTTGCGGATTGAGGGTGGCCTGGGTCGCTTCACATCGGCCATCGGTCATATTGATTAGTTTGGCAACGACAGTAGTTGTGCCGATATCGACCGCCACGCCAAATATTTTCGTGGCACCTTTTTTCTGATACCTTTCGTAAATGTTGGGACGCAGGTCGATTTGTGTATCAATGCCGTGTTGCAGGATTTTCTGCTCGAAGAATCTGGAGATAGGAGGGATTACTACTGTGAGATCACTTTTGATATGATACTGGCAGGCGAGAACTTCCTTGTCGTCCGGCTCAATGTTTACGAGACATTTTTTACAGGTGCCTTTGCCGCCGCAGACGCTGTTCAGGATTATGCCGGCCTGGCCCGCGGCCTCGATAAGCGTTGCACCTGCGTGAATAGAAATTTGCGTACCGTCGGGCTTGAAAGTTATATTGCAGTGCTTCATTTATCACGTTGCGTATTGAGTTTATGCGTAAAATGCGCTTATGCTTATATACTTACTCGTAAATGCGGCAAATCATTCGCTCATACGTTCATCCGCTTATTACGCACGACGCATAACTGATGATTAGCTTTTCTTATGTCGTATTTTCCACTTGGCGCGTCTTTTCTTGCTGCCCACTTTGCGTCTACGTCTCGATTTTGCCATTTATTTCTCCACAAACATACCAAAATTGTTTATTGCAAAATACTTTTAAGCCTTTGGAATATATGATATTATAAACGAGGTTAAAAGTAAAAAATAAATATTAAAAAGCACGAACAAAAAGTCCGCAGTTCAACTATCAAAAAGCGTCAGGCCACGCTGTTAGTAGTGCTTTTATTAGAAGCCGGTTTTTCGGCGAATCAGATTGGGGTGCAAAAATGATACAATGCAAAGATTGCGAGTTTTGTGAGATTGGTCCTGACGGCAAAAGGACCTTCAAATGCGACCCGTTTATTAATATTAAGGAGCCGGACTGCATAGCCAAATGGCAGCTAATCCGCCTGGATATGCTGTTAGCCAGCTATCAGATGATGCTCAAGTGGTACGGAAAATTGGCACCTCTCCAGGATAAAATGTTCCGGTACATGGAGCGCGAAATCAACGAGCTTGACGAAGCTGACCAGTGGAAAGTCGATGACGAAGACGACGAAGATGAGGAAGAAGCCCTCTAACCCTGTCGCAAGCCAGAGGCTTGATGCGTTTGGCCCGTTATCAGCAGACCCGGTTAAGGGCCGGTGCCTAAGCCGGCTGCGGGCTGCTAACGGGGCTAAAAGAGGCTGGAGCGAGACGGGCCTGCGGAGTAAAAACTCGATTGTGTTTTTACTCGAAATCGTTACCTGCCGGCAACATTAGCGAGTCAGGGCCAGACGGGGCCGGTAGGAAAATAGCAGTTTGACCGACGTTAAAATGGGTAATTTCGCACATAATAAGGGGTCGATATATTGTTTTTCTCGTTCAGTGTGCTTTAGACGGCATAAATTATAGGACCACTGTGCATTGCCTATACGTCGATTTTTGCGGATTTATGCAATAAATCAGTAACAGATACCGTCTTTATTTATGTAAAAACGCTAAAAAATGGCAAAAAGCGTCCATTTAGCCCGAACAATAATCGGCTGCAAGAACGGCGATAGTGCGTGCTTTTCACATATAGTCGATACTTACGCAAGCCGGTGTTATGGTTTTTTTTTCCGATTAACGGGCAATAATGATGTCAGCGATGAACTGCTGAGCGAGCTCTTTGTCAAGCTGGTGGAGAAAGTCGGTTCTTACAAGGGTGGCTCTTTTGAAAGCTGGCTGTTCAAAATAGCGTCGAATATTTTCCACGACCATCTACGAAGCAAGCAGCGGCAGAGAAAACTGCTCGATGCTCGAAAAGAACAGCTTGAATCAGAAATAACAGAGCCAAAACAATCCGACAGTGAGCGGATTGACAAGCTGCAGATACAGCTTATGAAGCTGGACGCAGATACGAAAGAATTGGTAATGTTGCGTTTTTATTCGGAGCTGAGCTTCAAAGAAATAGCGGCGATGCGGTCCGAGCCGATAGGAACCACACTGGCAAAACTGCACCGGGGACTAAAGAAACTGCGAGAGTTAATGGAACGATAATGTAGGGTAGCAGGTTATCCGGGTATCAGGAAAGGAAGCCGCAGAATACCAGGAGAATATTATGAACAGACAAAACGAAGAAAATCTGAAAGAACTATTCGAGAGATTCGCCGATGCCGAACAGGCCGAGAAGTGCGTCGAGGATGTACAAAAGGCCGAGCAAATCCTTCGCGAGTATCCTGCGCCTGAGCCTGATGATATGCTCATAGCCAATATAAAGGCTGAAATTGCCATGCGTCTGCCGACCAGAAGAACATATGTCTTCAGACAAAAGGTTTACAAGGTAGCAGCCGTAGCGGCAGCAGTCATTATCCTGGCGGCGGTAAGTCAGAGATTATTCGAGCCCCAAAGAGTAGCACATGCCTCACTGATACCTCCGATAATCTGGGAAAGCGACGACATTACCGCCGACGATGAGGATTTGGCAATCTTTACTGCCGAAGCTGAGCAGATTGAAGACGAGGTAATGGCTTTGCAGTTTGGCGAAGATGGCAGCAACGGCGAGAGAGCTGTATCGGAACTTGAGATGGAACTCATTGAAATTGAAAGCGATTTTTGGAAGGAATAAGAAAATGGAGTTAAACCGTACGATTTTAGTTTTGGCGTTGGCAGCAGCGATAACACTATCGGCCTTACCTTGCTATGCTGCGCAGAAAGATAAAGATAAAGAAGACATCTGGGCTGAGGACGAACCAAGAGGCCCACGGGCAGGACCAAGGCCGGGACCAGGGCCAGGGCTGGGACCGGGACGAGGCCCAGGGAGATGGGGCTCAAGAAGGTTCGAACTCACAGATGAGGAAATTGACCGCTTAATGAAGACACTGAAAGAACGCGACCCGATAAAGGCCAAGGAGCTGGCAGAGCTGCGCGACAAAGACCCCGAAAAGTTCAAAGACGAACTGAGAATACACGGCCGTGGTGAGGAGTACGGCAAAATAATCAGAGAACGTATAGACAACTGGAGGAAGAGCAGGCGAGAGGAGTTTCATAAATGGCTTAAGGAGGCTGTCCCCAAGGAAGCTCAAGGATTGGCTAAATTAGAAGAGAGAAACCCGAACCTTTATGCGGAAAAATTTGAGCTCGTCTGGAAAAAATATGTGCGAATTTTTGAAGAGGGAAGGAGAGACCCTGAATTATCCGACATTCTTTTAGAAGATTTGAAATTGCAAGAAAGACGGGATGAGTTGCTCAAGAAAATCAAGGCTGTCGGCAGTGAGAAGGAAAAGAAAAAATTAGCTACTGAGCTGGAAGAAGTCATTGCCAGCAGGTTTGACCTGATTGTCAGAAGGAGGCAAAAAGCATACGAGCGGCTGCTTAGGTGGCTTGAGGAACTTCGAGAACGCGTCAGGGAAAGCAGAGCTGAGCTCGCCATTCAGAGGAGCGATGAATACAAGAATGAGAATGTAAAAAAGCGAATGCAGGATTTGCTCGAAGAAACTCCCAAAATCAGGTGGGACTGAGTGACACGGATTAACACTGACTAACACATGATAACTGTTGAGTAGTTAAATGGAGGGGAAGAAACTCACTTCACTATTCAGCATTCCGTATTCGATATTCAACCTATCATTCTTAGACTAAACCAAAGAGTCCCACAGCCGATTAATCTCTAATCATCTAAAAGAGTGTGTGGGCCGAACCGGTCGTGACTTTGACAACAGTGAGATATAAGAAAAACAGGCAACCGGCCTTAGTTTCCTGTAAAAGGAATTTCAAAGGTTGCGGGAATAAAGGGCCGCCCACAATTCATTGCGGGGTAAATACTTTGGTTTCTATAATCTGTTTCGCATTTGCTCAGCTTCGGTAGCTCGTTTGAGTGTCTTCTTTTCTTCTCGCGTTAAGCTGTGCAGGCCTGACTCGTGGACTTTTTGCAAAATGCGGTCGAGCTCTAACTGCAGATTGCGTTGTGCGGCCATTTTTCTTTCCCATGCACCGGAAC
>CAYGBH010000251.1:0-6205 GCA_964348055.1 uncultured Pirellulales bacterium | reverse complement strand
ACGAAACACGTTTGCAATGTAAGGCGTAACCATTTATGAAAATCGCGAAGTTCGCCGGGTCAATCCGGGCGTCAGCCGCAATTTTCTGTATCTGCTGGTCTGTCAGACTGTCAGCGTTTTGTTTTTCATCCGGCGTCATTATCGCCACGGCCTTTTTCAACTGCTCTAATTCCTCGGCGCTCGGGGCCGCCAGCATAGCCAATTCGCTGGTGCCCCGGATGTCTTTAAATTGGTTTCTCACCAGTTTGCCGAATTCATTATCAGAAAACCGAGCTATTTTATCCAGATATTGCTCAATTGAAATCATATTTATTGTTGCCGTTCTATTTTTTTCTTTTCGCCATCAGACTTTCTCGGCTTTGGCCGTTGCTCTACTTCGACGATAAAAGCAGCGGTTTTGGACTGACAACCCAGCCGGCCGGTCGCTGGTTTCTGCCCTTGCGATTGACATCGCCGAGGTCGTCGCGGGCTTTTTCAGCCAAGGCAAGAAGGCGCTGCACTACTTCAGGATGCTGGTCGGCAATATTATTTGTTTCGCCGATGTCAGCTTCGAGGTCGTACAGCTTTAACGGCATAGATGTAGCCTTTGCTTGGTTGCGTTTTTTTATTTTGTACGGCAGATGCAGTTTCCACTTGCCGCAGCGCACCGCCTGCAACTGCTCTACTCTATAATAGTAAAAGGCCTCGTGCGGCGATTTGGCGCCTTGTTTACCGGCCAAGAGCGGCCGGATGTCCTTGCCGTCTATGATGCGGTCGCTTGGTGGTTTTGTGCCGGCCAGTCGAGCGAAAGTCGGCAGCAAGTCCATCGTGCAGGTCAATTCGTCGCAGGTTTTGCCTGCCGGAATCCTGCCGGGCCAGCGCATCACGCACGGCTCACGCATACCACCTTCCATTGTGCTGCCTTTGAATCCCGAGAGCGGCAGATTACTGCCGCCCCAGCGTTTAGCCGCACCGTTGTCGGAGGTGAACACAACCAATGTACGGCCGTCAATGCCGAGCTTCTTGAGTGTGGCCAGGATTTGTCCGGTTGACCAGTCAATCTCTTCGGCTGCGTCGCCGTAGCCGCCATTGGCGCTCTTGCCGCGGAACCTTTCGCTCGAATGCACTGGATTGTGCACCATCGTGTGCGGCAGGTAAATAAAGAAGGGCCTGTTCTTATTGGCGGTGACGAACTCAATGACCTGCTCTGTGTAGCGCTTTGTCAGAGTGTTCTGGTCGGCCGGCGCTTCGATGACCTTTTCGTTTCGCAGCAAAGGCAGCGGCGGATTTTTTGGCCGTTGCTCGCTGCCCATATCGTTGCTGTACGGGATGCCGTAGTAATAGTCGAAGCCCTGCCTTGTGGGCAGAAACTCGGGCTGGTCGCCTAAATGCCACTTGCCAACGCAGGCGGTGGCGTAGCCCTGTTCTTTGAGTACTTCAGCGATGGTGATTTCATTCGGATTCAGTCCCTTTTCGGCAACCGGAAATAGCACCCATTCGCCACCGCCGCTTTCGTGCATATTAACGCGGCGGGGATAGCAGCCGGTCATCAGACTCGACCTCGATGGTGTGCATACACCGCTGGTTACATAAAAGTTCGTAAAGCGCATGCCTTCGGCAGCCATGCGGTCGATGTTCGGCGTGCGGTGCTTCTTCGAGCCGAAGCAGCCGAGGTCGCCGTAGCCCAAATCGTCACAGAAGATGATGATGAAGTTCGGTTTTTTGAGGTAGCTTTTGTTTCTTGCTGAAGAAAGCACTCCCGTGCAGCCTGGCAGGATAGTCCCTGCCATAGCCGCACCGGCAATCGCTAAAAAATCCCGACGGTTTATACAGTTAGAAAATTCCGGTGTCGTTAGATTCTTTTTCATAATGACCTTCTTGTCTAAACGACCCTCAAATAAATTCGGGGAAAACCCTAAACGACTCCCCAATAAATAGGGGGCGGTCAATACTAAACATTATCGTCGCTTAGTTTTGCCCCTTCGTTTGATGATTCTTTTTCTCTTTGAGCGCTGCTTTATTTTTTTGCGTGCCCCCATAGCCGCACCGAGCGAGTCCATACTGAGTCCGCCTGCGAACAGATTCTTAAGGCCGCCGATACCTCCACCGCTCATGGTTTTGATCATATCCCGGCTGCGCCTGAATGTCTTTACCAAACCAGAAACATCATGCGCTTCTACACCGGCGCCTGCAGCTATTCGTCTTCGCCTGGACGGGTCTATAATGTCCGGATCGCGTCTTTCCTGGGGCGTCATCGAATAGACAATAGCTTCGGTCTGCTGGAGCTCTACGCCGTCGAAGTCCAAATCTTTGAGTTGGCCCCCCATCCCGGGCATCATTTTGAGCATATCCCTGATACCGCCCATTTTTTTGACGGCCTGCAGTTGCTTTAGAAAATCATCAAAACCGAAGCTGCCCTTGGCCATTTTCTTTTGCAGCTTCTGTGCCTCCTCGGCTTCGAAATGCTCCTGGGCCTTTTCCACCAGCGTTACAACATCACCCATGCCCAGGATTCTGCCGGCCATACGGTCGGGGTGGAACTCTTCGAGCTTGTCGAGCTTTTCACCGACTCCGATGAACTTGATGGGCTTTCCGGTTACGGCCTTCACACTCAGGGCGGCGCCGCCGCGGGCATCACCATCCAGTTTTGTAAGGATGACGCCGTCAAGCTCAAGCCGTGCGTTGAACTCTTTGGCCGAGTTCACGGCATCCTGGCCGGTCATCGCATCACAGACTAAATAAATCTGGTGCGGGTTGATTGCTTTTGCGACATTGGCCAGCTCAGTCATCATCTGCTGGTCTATATGCAGCCGGCCTGCGGTGTCGAGCACCACCACGTCATACTTATTTGTTCGGGCGTGCTTTATAGCATTTTTTGCGACCTTTATGGAATTTTTGCTGTCCTCGCTATAGACTTCGGTTTCTATCTGCCGGCCCAGAACAATCAACTGTTCGATAGCAGCCGGTCTTTGCAGGTCGTCAGCCACTAAAAGTGTTTTTTTGCCGTTAGCGACCAGATATTTGGCAAGTTTCGCGGCGGTGGTGGTCTTGCCGCCGCCCTGCAGGCCGGCTAACATAATTATAGTAGGCCCGGGCGAGACAAAATAGATGCGGGTATCGACCGGCCCCATCAGCTTTGTCAGCTCATCGTTGACGATTTTTACCAGGACCTGGCTGGGATGAAGGCTCTTTATTACCTCAGCGCCGATGGCGGCCTGCGTAACGTCTTTGCAGAACTTCTTTACCACGTTGTAGTTGACGTCCGCCTCCAGAAGTGCCTTGCGGACGTCTCGCATAGCGTCCGAGATGTTCGCTTCGGTAATCCGTCCTCGGCCGGCCAACGACCGGAAAACTGAGTTGAATTTCTCGGTTAGTGACTCAAACATATCTCGATTCTCGTTTCTTGATCTTTAATCATTCCAGCAAAACGGGAATTGTAAGACCAGAGGGGTGATTTTGCAAGGGCAAAAGGAGCAAGTCGGATGAAATCATGTAATTTCGGCGATTGTCAGGAATAAGAGGTCATAATTGTGTTCAAAATTTGCGTGGTTTTTGCCGGTGCCGAATTGCGATAAGTTCAATTGTCATGGGCTGTTATTAAGGATGCAGCGTTTAGCCAAGGTCAAAAACCACTTTTTTATTGAAAGTTCATTAAGAAAATATACTTGCAGATAAGTGAGAACGGAAGTATATTACTCGATACGCTCAGATTCTTAATAACCAACTGGAGGATAAGTTAAGCAAGAGTGAGCCTGTGAGGCGTTATCTTGTAAGCATCTGGGTATTTGAGGAGTGTTTGAAACTTTGGAAGGAGGCATATCATGTTAAAAGGATCTATTTGTTTGGTTTTTGTTGCGTTGGCCGGAGGATGCACAAGTTTTTTACATTGAGTGTTTCGGGATACATCGGGATTTGAATCTCGAAAGTATTTCGAATTTCAGCGAAAAAAAGGGATGTTTTGAGATGCGAGTTGCGCTATAGTGTTCTATATGGAGGAAAAAATTATGTTGGAGACAAAGCTTGTAAGATACTTAGTCTGTCTGGTGTTGGTCCTTGGTTTTTCAACTACCGTAGCCAGAGGGGGTGATATCCTATTTATAATAGACGATCTGGCCAACCTCCACGGCGGTGACGCTGTGATAAAACACTTCCTTGAAGGGCTTGGGCACACGGTGATGTATTTTGATGACGATGAAGATGAAGTAACTACTGAGTGCGCCGCCGCTGCTGTGGATTTGGTCTATATTTCGGAGTCGGTGAGTTCTGAGAAAATAAAAAACGAAATCACGGAGATCGAAACTCCGATTATCGTGGCCGAGCCTTATTGCTTTTATGACATGGGGATGTCATCTGTTGAGGCTGCAAGTCAGACTCTCGATTCTGTGACTATCAGGATCATCGAGCCCGACCATCCTCTGGCAGCCGGATATAGCGGAAATGTGGCTGTTCTGACGGAACCGGACGAGGGCACGCTTATACCGGGACCATCAAGGGCCGGCGGTGACGCGGTTGTGATTGCGAAAGGTTCGGGGGACAGACAAAAGAGCGCGGATGTTTATTTTGTGTATGACAAGGGAGCTGAGCTGGCTCGGCCTGCGGGAGACGGCAGCGGCCGGGTAGCGGCGGATATTCGCATTGGTTTCTTTGCAGCTTCTCCGAAGGCACAGGCATTGTTGTTTCTGCAAGGTTATGACCTGCTGGAAGCGGCGGTCAACTATGCGCTGGGCACGACCGCCGGTGTAAAGGTCCCTGATGCCGGCGGTGTGACAATCCAGGAGGACACGGCGGCGTCGATTACCTTAGGCGGTAGCGACCTTGACGGCGATCCGCTGACCTATACTGTGGTAACAGGTCCGTGCCATGGGTGCCTGAGCGGGACGGCGCCAAACCTGCTCTACACGCCAAAGGCGAATTTCAACGGGTCGGACAGCTTTACCTTCAAGGTCAACGACGGCACGGCAGACAGCGCTATTGCAACCGTGTTGATTATGGTGACGGCGGTCAACGACCCGCCGGTGGCTAATAATGACAGTGTGACGATACAGGAGGACACGCTGGCGCCGATTACCTTGGCCGGCAGTGATCTTGACGGGGACCCGCTGACCTTCAGCGTGGTGACAGGTCCGTGCCACGGATGCCTGAGTGGGACGGCGCCAAACCTGCTCTACACGCCAAATGCTAATTTCAATGGGTCGGACAGCTTTACCTTCAAGGTTAACGACGGTACGGCAGACAGCGATGTTGCCACGGTGTCGATTATGGTAACGGCGGTCAACGACCCACCGGTGGTCCGTTATGATAGTGTGACGACACAGTTGGACAGGTCGGCAGTAACGATTGATGTCGAAACTGACGTGGACGAAGAACCGCTCACGGTGACCGCTGTTGTTACCCAGGACGTCGAGGGTCCAGCGGCCGTTAAGACCAGTTGTGTACCCGACGCAAACGTCTGCAGCACAGAGGTGGTCACCGAGACTTGCAGCGAGGGTGAAGGCGTAACCGAAATCGCCAGGGTGAAGGTTGCAATCAAGGCGGTCAATGCTGAGCCGGCGATCATTTCAACACCTGTAACTGCAGTGGAAGTCGGTGCATTATACACTTATGATGTTAATGCCGCGGACCCGGATGTGGGAGATACGCTGACTTACTCCTTAACCACCAAACCTGCAGGTATGACCATAGAGCCTGATACCGGATTGATACAGTGGACACCGGAAGATGCTCACGTAGGGACTAATGATATAGTGGTCAGGGTTGTAGATAGCAATGATATTCCAGCTTCAGATACCCAATCATTTACCATCACAGTAAATCCAGCAAGTTTACCCCCGATAATAACCTTGACCATAACAGATGGCTACGATGAAAAAGACCAAAAAACATTGTTAGAGGACGGTAAAACCGGCGTTGTCCAGGCCAGTAACGACAGCTGGTGGGAAACCGGGTTTGATTCATATACATCCTACGATTTTTCGGACGTATCTATCCCGGCAGGTGTCACAATAGCATCGGTTGTCATTAATGTGGAACACTTCGAGGAAGAACGATTTTCCTCGGAAAAATTGCAATGGGCCATAGGGACGGGCTGGCCAGGCAGTCCGGTGGTTTGGGCGTCAACAGATGCTCCGGTGCACGAAGGGCAACAGAATGAGGTGATAGACTCGTGGGATGTTACGAGTTTTGTGGATACGCCTGAAAAGGTAAATTCCCTTCAGTTACAGATTAA
>CAYGBH010000250.1:268-6217 GCA_964348055.1 uncultured Pirellulales bacterium | reverse complement strand
GTTCGTGATAATGCTCGTCAGGTAAATTTTGTGTTTGCAGGCGTGCCTGTTCAAATACCTCATCGAGTATCTTTCTCTTCTCGGCGAGAAACTGCTTTGCAATCTCCATTCTCGCCGCTGCGAGGATATGCGATTTTTCGTCTTTTCCCGCCTTTTTAGCAAGGGTCTCTGATTGTTTCTTATACTCGATGAGCTGGGCGTCGAGTTTGGCCTGCTCGGCTGCAACTTTGTCCTTGGCCTGTTTTTTTATCTTCTCTGCCTCGGCCTTAGCATCGGCTAATATCTTTTCTACTACCTGTTCAGCTTCCATAATTTCGTATCTCGTATTGTGTATTGCATTTCAGGCATTAAGCCGTTGGCCAACTAATACCGAACAGCAGCATAAACATTGTTACCAGCAAGCCAAGCACCGCATAGACTTCGACCATAACCGCGTAGACGACGCCTGCTTTAAATGCCATCTCGGGTTTTTTCGCGGCCATCAAAATACCGCCCGCACAGACCCTACCCTGCAGAACGGCACTTATCAGACCGGCAAAAATAATAGGCAAGCAGGCCATAAACGCTTGCACTCCAATTCCAGGTGTTTCGCTCAGGTCCGGGAACCCGGTTTCGCCGTAAATGTTTAGCTTCTCTTCCTCTTTATCTTTCTCTTTCTTGATCCGGTAACTCTTTTTATTTTGCTTGTCGGTTATTAGCCATTCGGTCTCTGGCTCTTCGATCGAGATGGTGGCGTGTTGCAGGAGTGGGTACTTGTTGTTTTCGAACTCCTGACGTAGCTCTTGCGAGATGGTGGTATTGTTTAGGTCGGTTTGCAGGGCCGAGCCAGCGCTAAACAGCAGTCTGCCACCGAAAAAACCGAGATTGAGCATCACGAGAAACGCTGCCAAAAAGCCATAGAAGCCCTGTGTTCCGGGCAGCACTACCATAATGAACATCTGCCCGTATCTCTCCGGCTTTTCGCTCAGCACGCCTGCGGCAGTTCTGCCGGCAATACCGATACCTATTGCCGAGCCGATACCGGGCAGTAGAGCTGCCAATCCTGCGGCAACCAAAGCCAATATCATTCCATAATCCATTGTTAACCTGCCTTTCTGAACTAAAAACTGAAAATTAAGATTTTACATCTTTCACTTTGCGTTTTTTGCTATGTAAACGTGTTTATACTTTTTGCTCAGGGGCTCGAACGATTTGCCGCCACCGGCCAGGAACTTCGGGAAAAACTCCACGTATTGAAGTCTCAAAGTATGAACAAACGCGCCTAAGGCATTTATGGCCATGTTAAATCCGTGTCCTCCGACAAGGACTAATATCATAGCAAGGATGCCTATGCCGTAAGGTATCTCGAGGGCAATCTTGGCAATAACATTTATTGCCATAGCTAGGCCGGCTGTAACCATTCCCAGGGCCATCAATCTTAAGTAGCTCAGCACGTCGCCCATATAAAATATTGTGCTGAACAAATTATACATTCCCATCCCTATTCGGCCTGCCCAACGGCCCTGGCGCTGGCTAAACAGTAGAATCACACCTGCCGGAATAAGTGCCAAGAACCCAAATGACTTACCGACTTGGGCCGGGACAACGCCAAACTTACTGAATAAAAATATTACAATCGAATTGAGCATAACCAGCCAGGTCAATTGATCGCACAGCGCGGCGATATAATCCTTTCGTTTCAAGTTATGCCCAAACGCAATCATTAGCCCTGTCATTATTTGGAAGTAGCCAAGTCCCAGTGCCAGGTAAAAGAACGTCATCGGCTTCTCAAGGGGGTCAAACCACATCACCTTATCTCGTAAGGGTTTCAAGACAGGCACGAACTGCTGTACTGCATCACCAAACCATCCGCCGGTAAGCGCCCCGGCTACGACGGTGACGGCTGCGCACGTGCCAAGCATCCACATCAGCTTTTTGTCACCTTGCAATTTCTTGATGAAGAAAAGCATCAAAGCGATAATAACAAGACCATAACCGGCGTCGGTCAGACACAACGCAAAGAACAAGGCAAAAAACGGTGCCAAAAAGACGGTCGGGTCAACCTCGAAATGCTTCGGCATGCCGTAAAGGCGGGTTATGACCTCAAACGGCCGAACAACGTTCTTGTTTTCTATCTCAACCGGCACCTCTTCGTCTTCAGCCGGTTCGATTCTTGTCAGACTCGACGCCTCGAACCGAGATACTATTTTCTCCAGACGGGCATAATCCTTTTGTTTCACCCAGCCTTCCAAGAGGACAGTGTGTTCAGTGGCCGGGGCAGTACCCCTGGCCTGCTCCCTGTTTAATAGATTTTCATAATGGTCGTGTAGAATTTCAAGGTTGAGCAGACTTTTTGACAGCGAGGCGGCCTCGTAATATTGGCCTTGTAATTGCTTACTTGTTTTGTTCAACTTTTCTTCGTGCTGCTTTATTAATTCCGCCATGGTACCAGTCATCGGCTCGAAGTTAACCGGCTCAAACTCGGCTGAGCGCAGCAGCTTTTGCACGTCATTGACACTAACATTCAGGCACCCAACAAGGCAGGCGTACCTGTCGCCGGCTGCTGCTATTTGCTGAATCGCACCGCCGATCTCGGCTATTTTTTCGGCCACCTGCTCGAACTGCCGGCTCGGTATCAATCCGGCCCAACAGGTAGTTGTGCGAAGCTGGCCAATCTCTTCTACGGGGGTTTCGAGAGACGACCATGGGCCGAGTGTCTCCAGGGTGCTCTGCAGGTTTTCGATTTCGCCTCTTGCTTTTTCTATTGAGGCTTCGAGCTGCTCGCACCGGTCTATAGTGTTTAGAATTTGGCGGTCTGAGACAACATTGTCGTATGATTGCTCGTCAATGACGGTACGCGGTGAAAGAACGCCGGCGAGACCCTTTTGGGCGGCTGCATAATTTTTAAGGAATGTAATGCTCTTTTCCAGGCGATTTAACAGCCCTTCAATATCTTTGGGGCGCTGGCCTGAGGCGCCAAGCTCGGGGAAGTCCCTGCTGACCATTGCCTCATCTGCGTTGAGTATATGACAAATACTTTCACGCTGCAGTACCTCCAGAAGCTCGGAAGCTTGCGTGTGATGACTGACAATTATAACTTTTGCCATTTGAGCAATGGCCATAGTTAGCCTTTCAAGGGGACCCTATTTTGCGACCTTTTCGCTCCTGCTTTGGGTTCCCGCTGGGCGGGGTCCCTCGCAGGGGTAAACTCGTCGGCCTCGTCGGAGCGAGAGCCGGGATGGGAGCCCAAGTAATCCATTACCCTTGCTATTGCTGTGGCCATTTTGCTTCGGGCTTTATCGTGCAATTCTTGGCGATTCTTTTCGGCCTGCGCTTTAAGATTTTTAACTTCAGTGTGGCCTTGCGACTGCGCCTCGGCGATAGCGGCTTCGGTGGCTTTTTTCCTTTGCTGCTCAGCCTTTTCCAGGAGCTGGCGGCGGTGCTGCCGGGCTTCTTCGGCCTGCTTGGCCGCATCGGCTTTGGCCTGTTCGATAATTTCCTGCGCCTGTTGTTCGGCCTGCTTGATTTTCTTTATCAGTTCCATTGGTATCCTTGTTATTTAAGAGCGCATGTATAAAAATTCAAATGTTATAATATTATTCGGCAAATCGCAAGAAATAGACGAAAGAAAATTTTCTACTTATAAGAGGTTGTCTACTTTTGCCGCGAGCTGTTTTACGTGAGCGAGTGATTTTTCGAACTGGGCCTTTTCGGGCTCGTTCAAATCCAATTCGATGATTTTTTCGACGCCATTTTCGCCGAGGACGACGGGGACCCCGACGAAGTATCCGCCGGCGTCATATTCGCTGTCGCAATAAGCACAGCAGGACATTATGGTTTTCTTATCTCGCAGGATTGCTTCGGCCATTTTGACCACGCCGGCTGCGGGGGCGTAATAGGAGCTGTAGCCGAGCAGATTTACGATTTCGATGCCGCCTTTTCGTGTTCGTTCGATTAACTCAGCGAGTTTGCCTTCATCGAGCAGTTCGGTTAAGGGTTTTCCGCTGACCGAGGTGAATCTTGGCAAAGGTACCATATCGTCGCCGTGGCCGCCCATTAAAATGCAGTTTATATCCTTGGCGCTTACGCCGAGCTCGGATGCGATAAAGTAGCTAAAGCGTGCTGAGTCCAGGGCGCCGGCCATTCCCATAACCTTATTCCTGGCAAAGCCCGTAACTTTGGCGGCGGCATGAACCATTGCATCGAGGGGGTTGCAGACAACGATGACGATGCTGTTGGGCGAATGTCTGGCTATCTGCTCGCTGACATCTTTAACGATTTGGACGTTCTTGGCAAGGAGGTCGTCGCGGCTCATGCCGGGTTTGCGAATAAGTCCGCTTGTTATGATGACGATGCTGCTGTCGGCGGTCTTTGTCCAGTCGCAGGTGCCGGAAACGGCCGAATCGTAAAGCTCGAGGGGGCCTGCCTCGGAAATATCAAGGGCCTTGCCCTCGGCGAGGCCTTCAACTATATCGAGCATGACGATATCGCCGAGATGTTTCGTTGCGGCGATGTAGGCGGCTGTTGCACCAACCCGGCCGGCACCGACTATTGTTATCTTGTCCCTTGCCATAAAAAATTCCCTCAGAAATTATCAGCTCTTTGCGATTCGGATAATCACGAATTTGCCAGGCCAAGGGCTACATTGAGCCTTCAACGGATTGCAATTTGGCCTGACAGCGACAGACGAAACACTGATTATAGGTAAAAAACGGCACATTGCTAACAAAAAATGCAGCTTTTTGGCTGTTGAGTAATCATAGATGCGGTAGGGTGGGAGAGCAGGCTGGCCGCATTCCAAAAAAAAGCAAAAAAAATTAAAAAAATACAATTTTTTTCTTGACATATATGTTACATATGTAACAATTGTAAATGTTACAGATGTAATAGTAAGGAGGCCAATATGAAAAAGACCCCCAAAATCTCAGAAGCCGAGTGGGAGGTTATGAAGCTATTGTGGAAAAAGTCGCCGGTGACCGCGAACGATGTGGTTAAGGCCTTGTCTAAGAAAACCAATTGGAAGCGAGAGACTATTAGGACTCTGATCAATCGGCTGGTGCAGAAAAAGGCTGTGGGTTTTAAGAAGAAGGGCAGACAGTACCACTACTTCCCGCTCGTTACAGAGGGCGAATGTATCAGGGCTGAGACCAGGTCGTTTGTGAGGCGATTCGGCGGCTCGATTGAGCCGATGTTAGCGGCCTTTGTTGAAGAGGAGAAACTATCCCCTGAGAAGATTACCAGGCTAAGACGAATCCTCAACAAGGCCGCTGATGAACAAAAGAAGAAGTGATCAGAGTTATAAAGGGGCTGAAAATGGAAGCCTTAAATGGACAGTTATTGAAGTTCTTTGACTGGCTCTTGTGGGTGAGTATACAAGGAAGCGTTCTGATTGGCCTGATTGTTCTTGTCCAGATAATCCTGCGGCGCAGGCTGCCGATTCGCTGGCACTACTTTCTCTGGCTGCTGTTATTGATACGCCTGGCAATGCCCTGGCTGCCCGAGAGCAAAATCAGCATATTCAACCTGGTTCCACAATCTGTCCGGCATGGGCGAATCATAGAGTCCATCACGGAAAGTGATGAAGATTTTGATTTTTATCCAGGTATGCGCTACACAGCCGCCCAAGAGACGCAGCCGGAGGGCGACTCGAAAGCTGTCCCTATTAGCTTTGTGCGTGTGTTGCCCCTGCTGTGGTTGATCGGAGTTGTGGTTATGGCCGGCTACGTTTGTGTGCGCAATATCAGTCTCTGGCTGACCGTCAAGCGTGAGCGACCGATTACGGACCAGAAGATTCTCGAGCTGTTGGAAGACTGCAAGATGCAGATGGGCATCCAGACAATCATAGGCGTGGTTGTAAGCGATAGGATTAAGAGTCCTGCCCTTTTTGGCTTTGTTCGGCCACGGCTGTTATTGGCCCAGGGCATGCTCGAAACCTATAGTCTTGACGAGTTGCGTTATGTTTTTATGCAC
>CAYGBH010000250.1:0-258 GCA_964348055.1 uncultured Pirellulales bacterium | reverse complement strand
CTGGTTTAACCCGCTGATGTGGTTTGCATTCGGCCGGATGCGGGCGGACCGCGAGCTTGCCTGTGATAGATTAGCGATTTCGATGATGGATTCGGATGAACCACCCAAGTATGGCCGGACTATTGTTAATCTTTTGCAGGATTTCTCTCAAGTACGTTACGTGCCCTCGGTGGCGGGTATTTTAGAAGACACATGTCAAATTGAAAGGAGAATTAAAATGATTACCAAATTCAAAAAGACCTCACGCCCACAGTGGGC
>CAYGBH010000249.1:0-6232 GCA_964348055.1 uncultured Pirellulales bacterium | reverse complement strand
CCTCATGCCAACAATGAGGCCAGGTTCGTGAATCAGCACGGAATGGAGGTCCCTAACTACGGCATTTATGCATACAAAGACTGGCCTGAGCCGCAGAAGGGCCATGCCGCCATGATAACGCGGATGGACCGTGACATTGGCCGGCTGATGGCCAGGCTCAAGGCCCTCGGCCTGGATGACAATACTCTGATAATATTCTCCAGTGACAATGGCCCGCATAAAGAAGGCCAGGCTGACCCAGCTTTCTTTAATAGCTGGGGAATGCTACGGGGCTACAAACGCGCCTTATACGAAGGCGGTATTCGTGTGCCGATGATTGCCCGCTGGCCGGGCAGGATAAAGGCTGGCTCGGTCAGTAACCACATCTCGGCGTTCTGGGATTTTCTGCCGACCTGTGCCGAGCTGATTGGCGCAGAGGTCTCGGAAGATATTGACGGGGTCTCTATGGTTCCAACGCTGCTGGGCCGACCTGTCCGGCAGAAAAAGCACGAGTTCCTTTACTGGGAGTTTCACGAGCAGGGTAAGAAGCAGGCCGTGCGCGCAGGTGACTGGAAGGGTGTTCGGCTGAACGTCGCCAAGGACCCGGATGGGCCGATAGAGCTTTATAACCTCAAAGACGATATTGGCGAGAAACGCAACATAGCCAACCGGCATCCGCAAATCGTTGCAAAAATTGCAGAATACATGAAGTCCGCGAGAACGCCTTCGGAGCATTGGCCGCTACCGGGACAGTAATCTATTAAAAAATTGTCATCCTGAACCCGGTAGAGCGGCGGCTTGCCCCACCAAAATTAGAATGGTAGGATGAGCATGACCCACCAATTATGTCCAAAGCACATTCAATGACACTGCTATTATGTGACAGCGAAAATTTTGACCCGGTCATTGATTCTAACCTTGCCAGTTTCAGAGCGCACGCGACCGTCCTTCAGCAGTTGCTCTATGCAGCCACGTATTTCTTTGCGAGCAAAGTGCCCAAAACATTGTCGGATCACGTTCAGGATTACGATGCCTCGTTCTGTGGGCTGTGAGGCATGCTTGAGTATGATTGAAGGCAGCTTCTCAATATCGGGGACTAACTCATTAGAGCGCATTTCGAACAAAGTAGGGTCTTTGGGTTTTGCTAGATCAGCGAGTGTTCGCAAGCTCTTGACCATTTCATTATTCATCAAAATCAACGCATCAGGATGACGAGAACCGAATATCAAGTAATATTTTGGGACATCATGATGTGGCAACGCTTTAATTGCATGTTGACACACTTCTTGAAATCTCTCTCGCAATCGGTCACAAACACCATTTGTCACATTCTGAACTTTCTCCGAAAAGCTCGCCGAAGATTTTAAAATACTCTGCCACCAATCACCACCTACGACTTTGTTGAGTCGTTTAATTAATGGAGGCGGTACAATGGGCGCATCAATTTCTTCAGTATCCTCAATTTCCGGATTAGATTCAGGAATAGTAAGTTTTAAAGCTGCCAAACCCCTTCGGACAAAAATTGGAGCATTGAAGTTTAAAAGGATTTCAATGCTCATATTGGAAATACTCAGGTGTTGAAAAACGTGATCCATGCTACCCCAGTCGAGTCCTTCAACAGTCCAAGGGTCTACGTAAAGAAAAACACTGTGATCCCTAGCCTTTTCTTGAATATCCTGTATATAGTCACCGAATTTTCCATACCTTGCTTCAGCAAATGGAAATTGCTCAATTAATCTGTCTAATTTAGAGTAAAGTTCTCTATCATCGTCTATGCATAAAGCAGATACTGGTACGGAAAGACCTTTTGACAAAGCCTTTTGGATACTCTGGCAGATAATAAGAGGCGAACCTGGTTCCCCGTCGTCGAATTTACCGGGCCCAGCGAAAGCATCAACAATAAAAATAGGCGCTTTTTGAGTAGCTATCTTTGCAAGGTAGGGCGGCAGGTAACACTCAAGAATGGTGTCCTTTCTCTTAGACCATTGCCGCTTCTTCTTGAAAAATGACTTGTCTGCTTTGTGACCGATGGTTCTGCCTCCGCGTCTCTGAATTCGGCTTAACCGGCATTTGGTTCCATGTTCGGCCTTCAAGTATACGGCCGTTTTTCTTCTTATTAGCACCCCCCCATTGCTTAAAGAAAAAGGGAACACCTTCTGCATGACACTGATTGCGTATATCAATAGCCCATTCGGCTCGCATCACTCTTGCCTGAGGACCAGATTCACCGCCAACAATAACCCAATCGATGCCTTCGAGGTCAATATTGGGAATGGGGCCTAAGAGTGGCTCGAAAGAAATGAATTTTATTGCTGCACCGGTTTGTCGCAGATGATCTATACGGAAAGTGTAATCGGAGTTTTCAACAGTAACACCCATCCATACGTTTTGTGGCCAAGGAAGCTTAGTGCTGAGCTGTAATAAACGTTGAGAGCGCTTGGTTAATGCCTGAAATCGATGATGAGATGCCTGGCACATGACATCGAAAACTTTCGATATGAAGCTAACAGGAATGTCCCTGTGAAAAAGATCGCTCATGGAATTCACAAAAATTGTATGAGGCTGCTTCCAGCGTAGAGGTATTGTGAGGGTGTGAGGGTGTACTGTAACATCAAAGCCATTCGCATAGTTGGGACTGCCTGCGGCTTTTAAACGTAAAGCTATACGCTCAGCATAGCAATTCTTGCAGCCTATGCTGATTTTCGTACAACCGCTAACTGGATTCCAAGTGGATTCAGTCCACTCTATTTTTGAATTCTTGGCCATTTTTTAGCCATAAAATCGTGATAGTTACTTTTTCCCGCTTCAACCTGTGAGATATCGAGTAATCATCTCACAGGGTAAAAGTAACACAAAAGAATGGGAAAGGCAAGAGAAAAATAGCGGATTAGAGAATTAGGGGGTTATTAAGAAATTGCACAGTTGGTTGATTACGAGCATCCAGTATCGAGCATCGAGAATCCGTCCTCTGTATTCTGTCTTCTGTCTTGCGTCTTTTTCCTTTTCGCCTCTCAATAATTGATTATATTTATAGAAACGAAACGACCTTAATTTTTCCAGGCAAAGGAAAATATCATGAACCGACGCGACTTTTTCAAAGGCATTGTTCTAAGTAGTTCCCTGTCCTTAGCCGTGCCTGTCCGCACAGCCCGAACACAGGGTTCGCAACGCCCGAAGATAATTGACGCCCATTGCCATGCTGGCAGGGGCATTAACTATGCCAAGAACGACCCGACGAGCGACCCGTGGACAACGTACAATGACCCCGAGTGGACCCTGAGTAAGGCCCAGGAGGTCGGGATTGGTCAATCAATCATCTTCCCAATCAATAACGCAACCTACGATAAAGCTAATAAGGAGATTGCTTCTTACGTGCGGCGCTGGCCCGACAAGCTCATTGGTTTTGCCAAGCATGATTCCAGGACCGAAGCAGGTAAAATCCGAAAAATGCTGCGGCGGGAAGTCCGTGAGCTCGGCCTTAGAGGATTGAAACTCCACGGCATACCAACCAAAGAGATGGTCGAAACAGCGGGCGAGTTGAAAATCCCAATCCTCTTCCACCCGCCGAATGTTAGTGACAGCCTCGAGGTGGTTCGCTCTTATCCCGAGGTCTCTTTTATTCTGGCCCATCTGGGAAGCTTCGCATCACGAAGTTGGCGCGAGCACGTTCGTGCCATCGAGGCATCGAAGCGGCTTGCGAACCTTTACCTTGACACCTCGTCGGTGGTCTTCTTCATGTATCTGGAGCGTGCGGCACGAGAACTGCCGCCGGAAAAGCTCATCTTCGGTTCAGACGGCCCACTGGTAGACTCACGGGTGGAGCTTTATAAAATCCGGCTGCTCAGATTACCAAAAGACAAAGAGCAACTGATTCTCGGCGGCAATATCAGTCGCCTGCTCAGCAGGTGATATTGAGAAGAGAAACTCGTTTTTTCACCTTAGCCCCTAATAACCAATCACCAATAACCATTAACGAAAAAGGAGTTTCTGAATACTTGACATAGTTAACCTGGGCTAATATACTATTCGGTCTTGTTTACCCGGCTGAACTGCTATTCTGTAAAATACTCGCTACGTAGCATGAGTTGCCGGGTGGATGTGCTAAAATGATTGGCATCATCCAATGGTTTGTAAGGTTCTGTGAATATTTAATTTTACTTGGAAGGAGTTTTTCGAATGGCAAAAAAAGTGAAATCTTCCGCATCGTCTGCGAAAAGCGTCTTTTTTTTCGGCGATGGTAAAGCACAAGGCAACGCAAAAATGAAAGAGCTTCTGGGCGGTAAGGGTGCTAACCTGGCGGAGATGTCCAGATTGGGCATTCGCGTTCCTCCCGGATTCACAATTACGACCGAAGTTTGTACGCACTTCATGAACACCGGCGGAAAATACCCGAAAGGGCTCAAAGAAGAAGTCGACACTGCTCTGAGAAAAGTTGAGAAAATAATGTCCAGCCGTTTCGGCGACCCCCAAGACCCTCTGCTTTTCTCCGTACGCTCCGGGGCTCGTATATCGATGCCGGGGATGATGGAAACTGTGCTCAATATCGGTCTGACTTCTGATACTATCCCGGGACTGGTCGCCAAGGCAGGCAATGAACGATTCGTCTATGATGCATACAGACGCCTTATTACGATGTATTCCGATGTGGTTATGGAAAAGGCCGCGGGCATCGAGCCCAAGGAAGGCATGGGCATTCGACAGCAGCTCGAAAACCAGATGCGAAAAATGAAAGCAGCCAAAGGTGTGAAGGATGACACGGACCTGGACGTCGACGACTTGAAAAAGTTGGTCAATATCTTCAAGAAGAAAATCAAGCAGGTTCTTAAGAAGGATTTTCCAGATGACCCTTACGATCAGCTCTGGGGTGCCATCTCGGCCGTCTTCCGCTCCTGGAACGGCAAGAGGGCTGTGGCATATCGCCGGATAGAAAATATTCCTGACCACTGGGGGACCGCAGTAAACGTTCAGACGATGGTCTTCGGCAACATGGGCGATGACTCAGCCACAGGGGTTGCGTTCACCCGCGACCCCGCTACCGGCGAAAATAAATTCTACGGCGAGTTTCTCGTAAATGCTCAGGGCGAAGACGTCGTAGCGGGCATCCGCACGCCCCAGGCAATCAACGCCGTCTCAAAAACGGAGGCCTCCAAGCACCTTCCCTCTCTGGAGGAGCTAATGCCCGGCCCCTACAAGCAGCTGGCTAAAATCCGCACGAAACTGGAAAAGCACTACCGCGATATGCAGGATGTCGAATTCACTATCCAGGATGGCAAACTTTTCATGCTCCAGACGCGGGTGGGTAAGCGCAACGGCACAGCCGCTGTGGGAATGGCCGTGGAAATGTGTGAAGAAGGCCTTATCTCCAAAAAAGAGGCGCTCTTGAGGGTCAAGCCCGAGCAGCTCGACGAGCTTCTACATCCGATGCTGGACCCAAAAGCCGAAAAGACCGCCGAAAAGCTGGCCGGTGGCCTGCCGGCAGGACCCGGCGGTGCGATTGGCCAAATCGTTTTCACCGCTGATGATGCCGACGACTGGGCCAAAAAAGGCAAAAAGGTCATTCTCGTTCGCGACGAGACCAGCCCCGAAGACGTTCACGGCATGCGCGCCGCTCAGGCAATTCTCACAGCTAAAGGCGGTATGACCAGTCACGCTGCGCTGGTTGCCAGAGGCTGGGGTAAGTGCTGCATCGTCGGATGCGGAGCCTTGCACATTAACGCTCGCAGCAAGGTCCTCTCCGTGGACGGAAGGAAACTGCGCGAGGGCGACTGGATTTCTCTAAACGGTACCAGAGGTGTAGTCTATGAAGGTACGATCCGGCTGATGCCCGCCGACCCAACAAAGAACGTACACTACAAAAAACTCATGTCGTGGGCAGACAAGTTCCGCAAGCTTGGTATTCGAACCAATGCCGATGACCCGAAGGACGCCAAACTGGCAAGGAGCTTCGGGGCCGAGGGCATCGGCTTGACACGCACCGAACACATGTTCTTTGGCCCGGACCGCATCAGAGCTATGCGGGAGATGATCCTGGCAGACGATGAAGCCGGCCGAAAGAAAGCACTGAAAAAATTGCTTCCACTTCAGAGAAAAGATTTCATCGGCATCTTCAAGGCCATGGACGGACTGCCGGTTACCATTCGCACCCTGGACCCGCCGCTGCACGAGTTCCTGCCCAACGACCTGGTCAGCCAGAAAGAGATGGCCAAGCAGATGGGAGTTTCCGTAGATGCAATCAAGGCTAAAGTCCAGTCTC
>CAYGBH010000248.1:0-6279 GCA_964348055.1 uncultured Pirellulales bacterium | reverse complement strand
CAGCGGCGGCTATGCTCGACATCCTTACTATTGCGGTCTGATTGTCTGTGATGTTAACGCCGTCGACGTTCCCAAGACAATATTGCGCCTTCTTTTTGATTACTTCGGGATTGGTATTCTGTGGCGGCCCAAGCTCAGCGGTAACCGCAAATTCTCCTGCTGTGAGCACTTTCTCAAGCCTGCTTGCAGATTTCATAGCATCGCCTCTTCGAACTTGATTTTTCGCTGTCCTGCGTTCGTACTCGTTCGCCAGTCCTTCGGCTCTCTCACCACAGTAAGATTGTCAAGCTTATTCAATCGCTCAAGCCGGTCGTGGATCAACTGCCATACGCAATCAGTATCTTCGTCGACTTCACATTTTCCATCGCTTGAGCCTCCACAAGGCCCATTGAATAGCTTCTTGGCACAGCGGGCGATAGGACACAAACCGCCCGTCCACTCCAAGACACAGTCGCCACAGCCGGCACAACGTTCCTCCCATAAGGCGTGCTCAACAGGGTAACCCATGAACTTCGTATTCAGAGCCGGAATCGTAACAGTGTTGGGGTACTTTTCAGACATTGTCTGGACCCCTACGCCGCAGGCTGTGGACAGGACAGCCTCGACCGATTCGATGTCTTTTTTCAATACATCGATGAATTCGTACTCACACTGCCTCTCAGGCGTGCACTCGACTATTTCTATATTGTTACCTTCTTTTTTCCTCGCCATTTTTATCTGGGAGGCGAGAAGCTCAGCAGCTTTTGTACCGCCGGAAAAACATACGGTAACGCATCCGCCGCAGCCCATAAGCATTATTTTTTTGTAATCCTTTATTGATTTGAGTATCTCTTCAAGTGGTTTTCTATCTGCTACAATCATACTAATGCCCTTTCTCTGAGAAAATCCTCAGCCTCCGTAAGATGTTTGTGGATCCCAAGGTCCTTCGCTTCGATTCCCAACGCCAGGCCCATAAGTTGAGTAAAATAGAATATGGGAATCTTGAAATTTGCACTGAACTTTTCAGTTATCTGTTGCTGCCTGCTGTCAAGATTGACATGGCACAACGGACAGCCGACGGAGATAATGTCTGCCCCTGCCGAGTCGGCATCAGTCAGAATTTTTCTCGTCAATTCAAGTACCACATTCGTCTGCGTCAATGCAAAGCTTGCCCCACAACAGAAAGTCTTCATATTCCAATCGACAGGTTCGGCGCCAAGAGCTTCCATAACTGATTCCATATCTGTCGGATTTTCAAATCTTTCTCTGCCGGTTACTTTCGGAGGTCTTGTCATCAGACATCCATAGTAGCAGGCCACTTTAATACCGTTGAGGCTTTTGACGACCTTTTCTTTGATAGCATCGGTTCCTATTTTTTCAACAACCACATCGAGTATGTGCAGGACTCTAACATCTTCGGGATACTCCGAACCGATGATTTGCTCGACATTTTTCTTCAGATTCGCATCGCTCATTCTCTGCTGAGCAAACTTCAATCTTGAATAGCAGGAAGCACAGGGTGCACATACCTCTTTCAGATTATCCGTCTGGGCGGCGAGCGCAAGATTCTTGGCTGGCAAAGCCACGGACATTAAGTCGTCGCATTGGTGTGCCGGCGTCGAGCCGCAGCAAATCCAGTCTTTGACTTCGGCCAGTTCAATTCCCATTGCATCACAGACTTTTCTTGTCGAGATATCGTATTCGACGCCGGTTGAGTGTAGCGAACAGCCTGGATAATATGTGATTTTCACTTCTTTAACCTCTTGGTGCTTGAAAACATCTTCATTGTTACGAAAGGCTTTCTAATGGAAGGCAACAGCTTGAGCTTGCCCTTTTTTATCATCTTCATACCTAACGGCAAATCTTTGAAAGGTTTGCAGGTGAGAAGATTTAACATTCCCGTCAAACCGACTTCATATATTCTTCCCATATACTTGAGCATTTTCATCCAGAGCCAGTTGAATAACCTCTCGTTTTTGGTATCTGCTTTTATTTTCTTTTCCTGGACAATAATCCTTATGGTGTCAACGACGTGAGCGATATCTATGTCCTGGGGACATCTTGCCGAGCAGGTTTGGCATGACAGACAGTACCACACGGTGTTTCCCTTCATTGCCACATCTATCATTCCCAATTGCACATAGCGCATCAACTCTGTCGGAGTGCTGTCCATAAACATTTGGCTTGGACATCCGGAGGTGCATTTCCTACACTGATAGCAGAGAAAAACGTTCTCGCCGCTGCGTTTGGCGATTTCTTCCGCAAACGAGCGGTCTACCGTCATATCTTTCAGACCAACAATTTTCATAACTTCACCGGCTCTTTCTGCTGGTCCTTATAAGTGGGCCCCAGTTTTGTGGCCTTCTCTGTCATTTCTTCCACGATTTCTGCGAATCTTGCTCCCATTGCTGAGGACAGGTTAAACATTTCTAACCTTTCCGGCTCTATTTGGACCTCGGCGAGAAGCCTTTTTACATATGCAACTGTCTTTTTTGCACGCAGATTTCCTTCGAGATAGTGACATTCGCCTTCGAGGCAGCCTGCGACAAAGACAGCATCGGCGCCGTCCTCAAAAGCCTTCATAAGGCAAATAGCATCGACCTTGCCGGTACATGGCAGCCTGATAATTCTTACGTTCGGCTGATACTGCAAGCGCATTGCACCTGCCAAATCCGCAGCCGCGAAAGCACAAAAGTTACAACAAAATGCCACTATTTTGGGCTCAAACTCACTCATTTTTCACCAATTCACCTGCCTCATCCAAAAGTGCTTTCGTCTTGGCGATAAGTTGGCTGTCCTTGTAGTGCATTAGTTGAATTGCCTTTGCCGGACATTCAGATGCGCAGATGCCGCAGCCATGACACATAGCTGCTTCAATCTCGGCGACGCCCTCGGCATTTATAATAGGCACATCATACGGACAGGTCCTGACACATGTTAGACATGCTGCGCACTTATCCGGGTCGACTACCGAGACAACGCCGCTTATTTCCATAACCTTCTTGGAGAGAATTCCAACGGCCTTTGCAGCGGCAGCCTGTGCCTGGGCAATACTTTCGTCAATGAACTTGGGACTGTGGCAGGTGCCGCATAAAAACAAGCCGTCAGATGCAAAATCAACAGGTCTTAGCTTTATATGCGCTTCAAGGAAGAATCCATCGAGAGTAACAGGAACTTTGAAAGCCGTCCCTACCTTTTCATTGTCCGGCGAAGGTATCATTGCGACGCTTAATACAAGGATGTCAGGGGAAAAGCTCAGGTTTAAATTGGAATTTAAGTCTTGCACACAAACTTCAAGCTGGCCGGGATTGTCTCGGCGAACAATCGGTTTGCCGTCCAGGTCATACCTGAAAAACAGCACCCCCAACTTTCGAGCTTCGTTGTAATAGTCTTCCTTGAAGCCATAAGTGCGGATGTCTCTGTAGAGTATCGCGACAGTAGCCTTTGGATTTACGCGCTTTATAGCTATCGCGTTCTTGATTGCCTCGGTGCAACATACCCTGCTGCAAACCATCCTTTTAGGTTCTCTTGAGCCGACACATTGAATCATAATCACTTCGTTGAGGCTTTTTACAAATTCCGGATCCTTTTCGATTCGCTCTTCAAATTGCAACTGCGTCAGGACTTTTCCATTTTGGCCATAGAGGTATTCATCGGGTTTTGACTCCTGGGCACCGGTAGCTATTATTGCCGCGCCGTGTTCTATCTCGACTACTTGCTGTTCAGGACCATTGTTGTAGCTTATCTTGCTTGAGAAATTGCCCGTGAAGCCCTTGCACTCGTCGACAACCGAATTCTTATAGACGGTTATATTTTTGCTATTACTGACCAGTGTCTGTAATGTCTTCAAAAGCTCAAGCGGTTTGAGCCCTTCGGCTGTGGTCTTGACCTTGCTTAAATTACCCCCGAGCTGGTCCGATTTCTCTACCAGATGTACCTTGAATCCCTGATTTGCTATTGAAAGTGCAGCAGTCATTCCGGCAACGCCGCCGCCGACAACAAGGGCGCTTCTTTTCGGAACATAAGTTGCAGTGGCAAGAGGCTCGATTGTCCTTGCCCGTCCGACAGCCATTCTTAGCAAATCTATTGCTTTTTCTTCGGTCACGTTACCGAGGCGGGCGTGAACCCACGTGCACTGGTCCCGGATATTTGCCATCTCGAACAGATAAGGATTTAATCCTGCTTCTCTGATTGTCTCCTGGAACAGCGACTCGTGCGTTCTGGGTGTACAGGATGCCACTACAATTCTGTTCAAATTATGCTCGTCAATTTTTTCCTTTATGGTTTTAAGTCCGTCAGGCGAGCACGTATACATCAAATTAGTACTGAATACCACGTTCTTCAAGCTTTGAGCATAGTTGGCAACTTTCTCGCAGTCGATAACACCGGCAATATTTGAACCACAGTGACATACGAACATACCTATTCGTGGTTCTTCATTCGATATATCTCTTTCAGGCCGATACTCTTTATCCTCGACCTGGCTGCCTCTGACGTCAGCCAGAAGCTCCATAGCCTGGGCTGCTGCACTGCTTGCTTGCGTAACACTTTCGGGTATGTCTTTTGGACCTTCGAAAGAACCAGCAACATAAATGCCTTCTCTCGATGATGATGTGGGCACGAAATCGGCTGATTTGGTAAAATTGTAGTGGTTTGTCTCAATTTTGCATATCTCAGCCAGCTTTGACGATTCGGCGCTTGAGCACAGACCGCAAGACAATACAACCATGTCGAATTCCTCTTCGATCCAGTTCTTGCCATCCTCAGTGAACTCGAGCCAGAGGTTATGAGTCTTAAAGTCCTGTCTTACACACGAAGGTCTCGTATAAATATATTGAACGTCGTATTCAGCCTTCGCTCTTTCGTAGTACTCGTCAAAGCCTTTGCCAGATGCCCTGACATCCATCACGAATATTCTGCATTCGACATCAGGCAAGTGCTCTTTAGTCACAATCGCCTGTTTGGTCGCATACATACAGCAGACCGAAGAGCAGTATGGATTGTCCTGGTCCCGTGAGCCGACACATTGTATAAAGGCGATTTTCTTGGGCTCAGTACCATCCGAAGGCTTCTTTATATGACCGCTGAACGGGCCTGAAGCACTTAGAATCCTTTCATAATCCAGGCCGCTGACAACATTCGGAAAACGCCTGTATCCGTATTCACCCTTTTTCTCACCGTCGTATAACTCATAGCCCGGCGCCAGTATTACTGCGCCAATATTCAATTGCTTTTCTCTGGGGATATCATTATATAGTATTGCTTTTGGCTCACAGACCTTTTCACACAGTCCACACAAAGAGCACATGGCACAGAACAGACATCTCCTGGCTTCAGCCCTGGCCATCTCCTCGGTGTACCCCAAATCAACCTCATCGAAAGAAGCCCGTTTGTCAAGTGGTGTGGTAGGCATCTCCTGACGTTGGATAATCTTTTCTTTTCTTTCTTTAAGCTCTTCAGCCGAGATCTCAACGACCGGCTGAACATTGTCTGCCGGCTCAAAATCTACCCCTCTTATATAGGCGTCTATTGCCTTGGCCGCCCGCTGCCCGTCAGCAATAGCCTGGACCACGCTGGCGGTACCTCGGATGACATCACCGCCGACGAAAACTCCCTCCCATGAAGTCATGCCCGTTTTCTCGTCGACCTCAATCGTACCGCGCGGCGTCAGCTTTATTTTTCCACGCTCACCCAGAAAGCCAACATCAGGTTTTTGACCTATAGCCACTATCGCTTCGTCGCCCTGAAAGATTTCTTCGCTGCCCTCTACCGTCTCAAGTTCCAGCTTACCATCGACAAACGACATCTTCTTGACATTTAGCAGTTCCAGCCCGGCGAATTTGCCGTCTTTCTCAATGATTTTCTTGACCGCCTTGCCCGTATTTATAACAACGCCTTCTTCCTCGGACTCCCTGACCTCCCACGGATAGGCTGGCATCTCGTCATACTCTTCAAGACAAATCATAGAAACCTTTTTCGCGCCGAGCCGCATGGCTGTACGCGCGCAGTCCATAGCCACGTTGCCACCACCCACAATAACAACCACGTTTTCTTTAACGGACTTCTTTATGCCGAGTTTGACATTGCGAAGGAAGTCGATACCGCTTGAAACGTTCTTAAGGTTTTCTCCTTCAATACCTAATTCAACACTCTTATGTGAGCCGACCGATAGGAATACTGCTTCAAAACCATTATCAAAAAGGGCTTCCATATCACTTTGGCTCTTGATCTGACTGTGCAGTTTGACTTCAATGCCATAATCGAGAATGTTCTGTATATCTCTGTCAATAACATCAGATG
>CAYGBH010000247.1:3270-6319 GCA_964348055.1 uncultured Pirellulales bacterium | reverse complement strand
CGCCGGTGACGATGCCGGAGATGTACACTGGCAAGCCACCACCAAAGACAACGTTACCAGCATTTACGGCAGGTCTAAAAATGCCCGGATAACCAATCCTGAGGACACAGGCCAAATTTTCGAATGGTTGCTTGAGGAAACATTTGATGCCAAGGGCAATCACATTCTGTACGAGTATGCCCGAGAAGACGCTGACCTGGCAATCAATAAAATCAGCGAGCAAAATAGACGCTATGATAGCCAGCGCTACATCCGGCGCATTTTTTATGGCAATACACCGGAAAACCTGGATACCAGCCTACAAGTTGGCCCCATTAGAGCGGGCCGGCACTACGTGTTTGAGGTTCTATTTGATTACGGTGATTTGGCGGATGATCCGGTGTCTGCCTATGTTTCGCCGTCTGAAGAAGGCATAGAGAAGTTGGCTGCTGCTAACCTCCGTAAAGATCCGTTTTCAACCTTCCGTCCGGGGTTTGAGGTACGTACCCTGCGCCGATGTGAGCGCGTGCTGATGTTTCATCACTTCAGCGAGTTAATCGATGAAGAGTCGGGTAAACAAGAGGCTACAACACTGGTCAAGTCAACCAGTTTTGAATACCAGGAAGATCCGAATACGCTCGTCTCTTTTTTGAAAAGTGTTACCCACACTGGCTATCGGTGGGATTCCCAGGATAGAGAATACAAAGTAGCTAGTATGCCTCCGGTCACTTTTGGCTACTCTGAATTTATGCCCCACGAGCAGCGCTACCAGTCTTTGGACGCCACTGGTAATGAATTGCCGCCCCTGGCCCTGAATAACCCCGATGTTGCCCTGGTTGACCTTTCTGGCAACGGATTGCCCGATGTGCTTCATACCGATTCCACCGGGTGTCGCTACTGGAAGAACCTGGGCAACGGCACTCTCGACCGTCCCAGATCAATGCCCCAGGTTCCGGCCGGGGTCACCCTATCCCAGTCAGGAGTTAGCTTCGCCGATATGGCCGGCGACGGGCAGGCCGATCTTCTTGTTCTGAATGAACCATACCAGGGTTTCTTCGAGACAACACCCGACGGCACCTGGGAAACGTTTAAGCGGTTTAATACCTGGCCCAGCTTCGACCTATCCGATCCAAATGTTCGCTTGCTTGACCTAACCGGAGACGGTCTAACAGACGTCCTGATGACGCGGGATCATCATTTTTTGTGGCTGCGCTGCCAGGGGGAAGAGGGCTATGCCGAACCGGAATATGTTGAACGGGAGCATGATTTAGACGAATTTCCCGATGTCTATTTCAACGACCCTTCGGGGCGGGTTCGTTTGGCGGACATGACCGGCGATGGCCTCAATGATATTGTGTCGATCCACAACGGTCGAATTGATTATTGGCCTAATCGAGGATATGGCCGATTTGGAGAACGCCTGACAATGGCCACCCCTGCTCGGTTTGAGTTCAACTGTGCCCCAACTCGGCTTTTCCTGGCTGATCTGGATGGCTCGGGCTGTGCAGACCTGGTATATGTAGATTTTAATAGAATTCATTTTTGGTTCAATCAATCCGGGAACGGCTGGAGCAGCCAGAAAACCATTGAGGGAACACCGTATGTCACCGATCTGAGCGCAATCCAATTTGCCGACTTATTTGGCACCGGCACATCGGCCCTGGTGTGGAGTTATGATTATTCTCTCCTGCACCGGAAAAATTACAAGGTTTTGGATTTCTGCGGCGGCGTCAAACCCCATCTCCTGGTAGAGATGAGCAACAATATGGGAGCAACGACACGCGTACGCTATGCTTCCTCAACCAAGTACTTTTTGGAAGATGAGACAGAGCACAATCCTTGGGCTACCAAGCTACCTTTTCCGGCTCATGTGGTTGACAAAGTGGAGGTGATTGACCATATCAGCAAGACCAAGCTGGTCACCACCTATAGGTACCATCACGGCTACTACGATGGCCGCGAGCGGGAGTTCCGGGGCTTTGGCCGGGTAGATCAGATTGACACAGAGTTTTTTGATGACTTTAGCCAGGCCGATCTTCATGGAGACGAAACGCAATTCAACAACAAGGATCGTGCTTTTCACCTGCCTCCGGTGGAGACGCGGACCTGGTTTCACACCGGCATCTATTACGATCAAGGCGCAACACTTAGCGAAGATGGCACATTTGATTATCGTGGGTTGACCAAAAGGTACGGGGAAGAGTTTAACAAGGAAGATGGGCAGGCATTTGAGCTAGGGCCTAACGCCGTTGAACTGGGTGGTACGCCACACGAAGCATATCGAGCCCTCAGGGGCGCTGTCTTACGCACCGAAGTCTATGCCAGAGATGGAAGTGACAAAGAAGAGTATCCTTATCAAGTTACACAAAGCCGCTATCGGGTCAAACAATTGCAACCCAAAAATGGCAATAATCACGCCGTTTACCATACCACACAGTTGGAGAGCCTGACTTATCACTACGAAAGAAACCCAGACGACCCGCGCATAGGTCATGAAATGACCCTTGCCGTAGATGATTTTGGCAATGTTACCGATAGCGTATCGATAGCTTATCCCAGGCGAGAGGTTCCTGCTGACCTTCCTGAGCAAGGCGAACTGAAGATTGTTTATGCCAAATCAGATTTCACCAACAAGACTGACGATACTGGCTTTTATTACACGGGCGTCCTCTATCAGCCCCGCAAGTATGAAGTCACGGGCGTAACCGATTTACCACGACCACTCCAGCTGACAGACTTTACAGAAATAATCGCAAACCCAGATGATTTCCTTCCATTCGAACAGACACAGGAGGATTCGAGCGGGCCAAGCAAACGGATTATTGAATGGAGTCGTAATTATTTCCGCACAAACCAGGGCGCGGACAATTTAGATGTCTCTGGTACCTTCAGTAGCCGCTTGCAGCTAGGTGAAATTGAGTCCCTTGCCCTGCCCTACGAAAGTTATCAGGCCGCTCTTACCGATGCCCTTGTCGCATCAGTTTACGGCAATGATCAATCGGGCTCGCCCCGTGTTACCGAGGAGATGCTAAAGGAAGCAGGTTATCATCGTGAGCCTGACCTGCCTGAC
>CAYGBH010000247.1:1131-3260 GCA_964348055.1 uncultured Pirellulales bacterium | reverse complement strand
CTGACGTCTGGTGGATCCCGTCGGGACGCCAAGTTTTCAAGGCTGATACCTTTTATCTGCCTCACCAGAGTCGCGACGCGTTTGGGAATGTTTCGAGCATGACCTACGATGCTCATGGCTTATTGATAGAGCAGGCTGTCGATCCATTAGAGAATACAGTCCAAGCCCGAAACGATTATCGGGTTCTACAGCCTGACCAACTGATAGATCCCAATGGTAACTATTCGATGGTCGCCTTCGATGCTCTGGGATTGGTGGTGGGCACGGCTGTTCAGTCGAGGGATAGACAACTTGGGGATCCACTCGACCAGTTTGAGCCGGATCTGTCGATTGAGCGGATTGATAACTATTTCGCTCAGCCCTATGACCACGATATAGCTTTGCTAGGCACGGCCACAACACGCATCATCTACGACCTATGGGCCTATCAGCGGGCCGCCTTACCGCCAGTCGCCGCTACTCTGGAGCGTGAAAAGCACGTGAGTGACCTAGATACCAGAGAAATTTCCCCGATCCAGCACACTTTTCTGTATTCCGACGGTTTTGGCCGGGAGGCCCAGACCAAGATCCAGGCGGAACCGGGCGAGGTCAATGGCAACCCTGTTGATCGCCGCTGGGTGGGTACAGGGGCCGAGGTGTACAACAACAAGGGCAAACCGGTACGTCAGTATGAGCCCTTCTTCAGCCATACCCACCAGTTTGGCGTTGAGCAACACGGTGTCAGTCCCACCATCTTCTACGACCCACTGGAGCGCGTAGTCTGTACTGCTCATCCCAACCAAACGTACGAGAAAGTCGTTTTCGATCCGTGGCAGCAGGAGACCTGGGACGTAAATGATACAGCTTGCCTGGAGGATCCCAAGACGGATGGCGATGTCGGTGCTTTTTGCGCGCTGTTGGACTCGGGGGACTATCTGCCGACCTGGTATGCACAGCGCAGAAACGGTGACCTGGGCGCAGCCGAAAAGGATGCGGCTCGTAAGACAGCCGCGCACGCCGATACGCCAACATGCGCTCATCTTGACGTGCTGGGGCGGGTGTTTCTGACAGTGGCAGACAATGGTACATATGGCAGATACAGAACGCGAGTCAAACTAGACGTTCAGGGCAATGACCGCATCATCACGGATCCGCGTGGGGTTACGGCATTCCAACACGATGTGGATATGCTGGGTCACAAGCTTGGCATCAACAGCGTGGATGCCGGACACCGGCGAACCCTCCTGGCCGTTGACGAACAGCCCGTCGCGACCTGGGATGCCAATGGAAACACGGTGAGAGTGATCTACGACAAACTTCGTCGCCCCGTCCAGACGTGGGTAGACCGGGGATCGCCACACAATGACACCATCCTCAATCAGGTCACCGTTTACGGTGAACGACTGGCAACCCAAACCAACCCAAAGGCACCCCTGGTCGGCAATCACCGGGGACGGGCATATGCTACCCTCGATGGCGCTGGCGTGGTGTTCAACCTCGCCTATGATTTCAAGGGTAACCTGCGTGAAAGCGTACGCCGCCTCGCGACAGACTATTGCGAGGACCTGGACTGGCAAAGCCTCAACTTTGACAATCCGGTGCCCGTCATCGAGCAGGCACTCGATGCCATTCTAGAGCAGGAAGTCTTCTACACGACAAGTAGCTTCGACGCGCTCAACCGTGTTACCGAGTCCACAGCCCCCGATCACACCAGTGCTAGTCCTGGCATACCGCTCCCCAAAGATGGGAGCATCTACCGGTTTACATACAACGAAGCGAACCTGCTTGACAAGGTCGAGGTCGATCTGCGTTCAGACCTTCTCGTAGGCAATCCTAATCGCACATTCACTCCATTCGTCAAGAACATGGATTACAATGCCCGGGGCCAGCGCGAGCGCATTGAATACGGAAACGGGGTAGTGACCAAATACACCTACGATCCCCTCACCTTTCGACTGCAAACGATGGTCAGCCAAAAAGGGGATAGTACGCTCCTGCAAGACCTGCGTCATACGTACGACCCTGTGGGCAACATTACCCAAATCGAGGATGCAGCCTTTCCAACGGTCTTTCACAACAATCAACAGGTGTGTCCCACCAACCGTTACCAATATGACCCTACGTATCGCCTGATCAAAGCGTTTAGGCGC
>CAYGBH010000247.1:675-1121 GCA_964348055.1 uncultured Pirellulales bacterium | reverse complement strand
GCCTGCCACTACACACAGGGCGACAAAAAGCAGACCGAGTTCATTCAACTGCCGCAACCCATCAACAACGGACAGGCCTTGCGCAACTACACCGAACGCTATACCTACGACGCATCCGGAAACCTGCTCCAAGTAAGGCATATCGCTGGGCCGAACGGAAGCTGGACACGGAATCAAGAGGTTGAGGTGGAAGATCCCTCGTTGCCACCTGACTGGCAGCGTCCGGTGAGCAACCGGCTGTACAAGAGTGATGGCGGTTGTCTGGGCGAGCACAACTTTACCTACGCCCACGACGACAACGGCAACATCACTGCCATGCCGCACTTGCAGACATTGGTCTGGGATTACGCCGACCAGTTGCGACAAGTTGAGATGAACACGGTCACCAACGAGACCAATGACTGGACGTACTATGTGTATGATGCCAGCGGACAACGTATGCGCAA
>CAYGBH010000247.1:0-665 GCA_964348055.1 uncultured Pirellulales bacterium | reverse complement strand
AAGTTTATCGCAAGTACAACGGAACTGGCTTGACCCTCGAACGACAGACGCTGCACGTGATGGACGACCAGCGGCGTATTGCCCTGGTGGAGATACGCACGGTAGGCACAGGGCCTGGGCAGCCGGTGCGGCGCTGCCGCAGTCAGCTTGACAACCATTTGGGGTCATCGCTTCTGGAGGTCGATGAAAATGCCAAAGAAATCAGTTACGAAGAATACTACCCCTACGGCGGCACGGCCTACCTGGCCGGAGAAAACGAAACCGAGATAAAGCGCAAACGCTACCGCTACAGTGGGAAAGAGCGGGATGATGAGACCGGGCTGTATTATTATGGGGCGAGGTATTATGCGCCGTGGATGGGTAGGTGGTGTAGTGCTGATCCGGCGGGATTGGTGGATGGATTAAATCTTTTATCGTATGTAAACAATAATCCTATAAAGTTAATTGATATTACTGGACAACAGTCTACTGATCAAGTAAAGAGGCAAGATAAACCTCAACCACTAGAAGGCGATGTAAGCCAAGCTATTAATAGTTCTGAACCTAAATGGATTGGTGAAAATATTATTTTGCCAAAAGAGGTCTTTGAGGCAGTCAAGAAGACTTTAGCTAGTGATAAGGAGGGAGTCCGTTTTAAACCAGTAGAGAAAAAAAGGAAACTTGAG
>CAYGBH010000246.1:0-6350 GCA_964348055.1 uncultured Pirellulales bacterium | reverse complement strand
CGGATTTATCACTTGAGGCCCCCGGCCATAAAATGTCGTTGATGCAAATTCTTTCATCGGCGAAAACCAATCGCTCAGGAGTGTCGATGACAACGTTTTTACCAAAAACACATTTATAGTATTGGCCTGCCGTCTGTCCAATTGCCCGTTGGCCGGTTGTTGGCAATGTTTCTGCCTTTTGACGGTCACCGGCCATAGCAGGTTCGTCCGGCTGTTGTGTTTTGGCCTGGCCGCCGGCATCGGCTTCTCTGCCGGCTTGCTCCTTCATACCCGGAACATAAGCCATCTGCGACCTTTTTAGACGCAAACTCTCCAAATCAATTATTCTGAAAAATTCAAGGCGCTCCAACTGGTCATTATAAACAAGTTCCAGACCGGTACCGAGCATTTGAGCATCTTCTGAAACAAATTTGACCGGACCGCCTGTTGAAAATTCTGACCTTTCACTCAGAAAAACAATATCGTCAAGATAAATAAAGCTTTCTTTAATCTTACCTTCCTTGACAGGTATAATATGAATAACTACATTTCCGGTAAATGTTGCGTCCTTCGGAGTAGGCCTGCCAACAGCAGTTTCAAGCCGAGTTGTCCCTTTGTCAGCCGTAATGTAACAATCAAAACTGCGCTGATAAACATTCATCCATGGCTTTTCGACTTCCCACACGTCTTCTACCTTGTACAGAAGTTCATCGAATCCGAATTCCCTGTCGATTTGTCCATTCTTATTGCGGTGCCGGTATACAGGATTTTTAAGACCTTCAACTCCAACGCCGCCGATCTTGCCAATCTCACCACCAAACTCGCCAACATTGCTGTCGTCAATAGTCTCAACGAATTCGGCTCCCGTATCGATATCAAACGCAGGTGTTTTGCTTATGAGGCTGTAGAGCAGATAGATTGCAAGCACAGCGGCCACCGAAATAAGCCCTACAACGAATTTTCGCAACCTCAAATCCATAACAAATCCATAATGTCATTTCTTCGCTTCGCTCAGAGCCTGTCCTGAGCTTGTCGAAGGAGTGACAGTTTTGCAGACGTTACGGCAAATATCTCTGCATAAGCTCCTGCCATCTGCCCGAATTTTTCAAAATGTACTCTATCACTTCCCGCACAGCCCCGCTGCCACCGGCGGCAGTGGTTACATAATCGGCATACCGCTTGACTTCATCAACCGCATTGGCAACAGCCACTCCAAATCCAACGTATCTTATTATCGGTAAATCCGTCAAATCATCACCAATATAGGCAACCTTCTCCGGCGAAAGACCGATTTGCTCGAGCAATTTCTCAAGTACAGGCAGTTTATTGTGACAGTCCTGAAACACATATTCTATCTGCAATTGTTCGGCCCGGTGTCTTGTCGGCTCTGACGCTCTGCCGCTGACCAAAGCGACCTTCAGCCCCGCTCTTTGCCACATCCGAATGCCATGGCCATCGAGCGAATTGAAAAATTTGCTTTCAGTACCGTCGCTGTTAATTATCAGTGTCCCGTCCGTCAAAACGCCGTCAACATCCATAGCCAGCAATTGTATGTCCGCAAGATTTGTCATAACAAACTGAAAACTTAAAGTGTAAAATGCAAAACCTAAACTCAAAACTTAAATTGTGGTTTTGCATTTTGATTTTTACATTTTGCACTTTTTTTATCCCACAACTTTTATCGTTACGATATCCTGTACGTCGATTAGGCCAACGGGCTTGTTATCCGCATCAACCACCGGCAGATCATCAATTCTATACTTATGAAAAATAGCTGTCGCCTCCGCAGCAAGAGCGTCGGCCCTTATTTTTTTGCAATCGACCGTCATAACGTCGCCGGCTTTTAATTCAAAAGCGCGGGGTCCTTCTCTGGCCACCGAACGTCGAAGGTCTGCATCGGTAATTATCCCGGCTAACCTGCCATCTTCGTCAACAACCATCACAGCCCCGTGACGTTTTACATTTTTTGTCTTTTCCAGCATCTGTTCTATTGTGTCAGAAACCACCGCCACAGGCAATTTTTCGCCCGGCTTGAACATCATTGATTGTTCAACCGTCATCAACCTGCTACCGAGCGAACCGCCGGGATGGAACCTCACATAATCCTCAACACTAAAATTACGTGCCTTCATAACGGTAAAGGCCAGGGCGTCACCAACTGCCAGCATACAGGTAGTGGAAACACTTGGGGCCACGCCGAGCGGGCAGGCCTCACTCATCTGACCCATACACAGCGCCACGTCACTGTGCTTACACAGAGTTGAATCGCTGTCACCGGTTATTGCAATCAATTTAATCTCCAATTGCTTGACCAGATTTATCAGCCGAATAACTTCGTCCGTTTCGCCGCCATAACTTAGGACTATCACTACATCGTTTTCGCGTAACCTGCCGAGGTCGCCGTGGATGGCTTCAACAGGATGAAGGAAATGGCTGGGCGTGCCGGTCGAAGCCAGAGTCGCACTGATCTTTTGCCCGATTATGCCCGCTTTGCCTATTCCGCTTACGATACAGGAGCCGCTGCAGTTGTAAATCATCTCCACTGCCCGGGCAAAAGACGCGTCAACAATCGGTGTAACAGAGCTTATCGCATCGGCTTCAGCCTTAATTACTTTTTTGGCGTAATCAAGGTCGAATTCCACTTAGTTATTACTCCTGATAAATTATTATTAAATCCGAAATTTGAATATCGAAATTCGAAACAAATCAAAAATTCAAATGTTCAAACTGACAGCTTTGCTGTCATTCCAAGCGAGCATTCAGCAAGCGAAGAATCTCTCATTCAAAGACCCATATTATAATTTTACCACACTGCCCCGCTCATTATAACAGACCAAATCGTGCCTTTCGCCGGCGTAATCCGCCGAAGAACGAATAATCACCCGTTTGTCGCTAAGCTGCTCTATTTGCGCAATCGCTGTTCTCTTGACATTTTGCAGGTAATCAGCGACTTCCGGCGAGACAGACAGCTCAATGCTTTTTATCTGTTCTTTTGATGCCGAAAGATTTAACAAACGTATAATCTCAATAGCCACCGATTCATGGCTCTTAACAAAACCCGTACCTGCGCAATGAGGACATGCCAGATATGTAGCCGATTGCAGCGAAGGACGCATTCGCTGGCGTGTCATTTCTACCACCCCGAACCTGCTTATCCCCAATATCCTCGAACGAGCACGGTCAACCTTGACAGCAGCCCGAAAGGCCTTTTCCACGTCCTTGCGATGTTTCGCACTGCGCATATCTATAAAATCACAGACTATTAATCCCCCCAGGTCTCGCAATCTAAGTTGGCGTGCAATTTCAGACGCCGCCTCCATATTGCTCTCGTAAGCAGTTTGTTCAGCGCTTTTCTGCCTGCGGTATCGTCCACTATTAACATCTATCGACACCAATGCCTCGGTTTGTTCAATCACAATTGAACCGCCGCCTTTAAGTGCAACCGTGCGAGACTGGACTTTAGCAATTTCGTCCTCAATGCGGTATTTGTGGAACAGCGGGACCTTGCTGTCATAATAGGTTACCCTTCGTTTCAAACGCGGGTGAGCTTGCGAAAGAAAGTCCCTGATTTTGCGCACCACACTTTCGGAATCACATATTATCTTGCTTATCTTACTGTTAAACACATCTCTCAGCGCCCTGATAACCAAATCCGATTCCTGATAAAGCTCACCAGGTGCTTTTTCAGTCTCTATCCGCTTCTCAATAGCCCTCCACAATCGCTTCAGATATCTCAAATCGTTTTGTATATCCCTTTTTGAGCACTCCTGCCCTGCTGTTCGGATAATGAAGCCTTGCCCTTTTGGCAGGTTACTCTCCTCAAGAATCCGCCGCAGTCTCTTGCGCTCCTCATCATCCTCAATCTTATGCGAAACTCCGTGCTTTCGCATCCAGGGCATCATAACCAGATACTTGCCCGGCAAAGCAAGATACGTGCTAAGGGTCGCACCTTTGGTCTTCACGCCTTCTTTTGTCACTTGAACCACAATTTCCTCACCCTTACGAAGGCAATTCTGGATGGGCGGTCGCTCCTTTAGCGACTTTCTCCGGCCAATGCTTTCAGCTTGCTTGCTGCCCACCTCGGAAAAATATCGAGGGTGCAGGTCGCTGATGTGAAGAAAACCATTTTTGCCTATGCCGAAATCTATAAATGCCGCCTGTATCCCGGATTCGATATTTGCCACTTTGCCTTTATATATATTGCCCACGTGGCTGCTCAAACTTGCTCTTTCCACGTATAGTTCTTCAAGCGAACGATCCTCAACTACCGCCACTCTGTACTCTTCGCTCTCAGCCACATTTATAAGCATCTCTCTTGTCATTTTCGTATCCTTTATCCCGCCGCTCGCCTTCCGGGGCCCGTGACTCGTATACCAAACGAGCAACGGATCACAAGTCACGAGCGATGAATTGCACATTCGTACGCCTAATCGGCGCTGCTAAATTCTCTACATCCAGCTCCAACAGTTTCAAAATCTCCTCAACGCGTATCGAACCAACTGAACTGATTTTACATTCAACAACTATACTTCTCTCATTCAACTCAATAGATTCCAAAAAACCTCTGACATCCACGGTCCTTTGTCTCCTGTCTTCTGTTTTGTGTCTTGAGTCTTTTCCATGTATTCTTCGCTGGACATTGAGACTTTCACTCGCTAACAATCGCTCGATTCCGGCCTTCAATTTTCCGTTGATATATTCCGGCCGAACTGCCAACACGTACGTAGCACGGCAAGGCCGAATTGGCTCATTTGCCTTCGCGACACTCACCGAAAGCACCTCACAACCCTCAGGCAGCTGCTCCGAAAGCTTCGATTTAATTGAAGTACATAAAGCACTTATGCTCTTATGCGCTTGCGCAGCTGTGCTCTCGTCTATCCGAAGACACAGCAATTCATCGTCCGACTCAACGGCGACGCTTCTCGGCAATGGTAGAGACAATTTCGGACGAGGGTTGAAGCCTTGACTGTATTGCATTTTTATACCTGTTCGAACGCAGGCCCGCTGAAAAACCTTAAGCACTTCAGCATGTGAAAGGAATCTCAGATTACCCCGAATTTTGAACTTAACCAGCACCAAGATAGATTTTGCGTCGCCATCACGTAACAGATGTGCGGCAAAGCCACCGGAATTTTCGTCCAAAACTGTTATATGCATATCTCCCTGACAGGGTTCCCATATACAACTCGGCATTATACCCATCTTCTCCCGAAAAACAACAGAAAAATAAGGGCAATACCTATTTTCGCGGCCTCCATCGCAATTCCATCCCTACTCGTCGTTAGCCACTGCTTCGTGTCATCCCGAGCCTGCCGAGCCATCTCGTCTCTGTCGCACGGCCCACGAGCGACGCGGGACGGATTTACCTCTTGCCTTTACCGACAACCCCGACCATAATATCACCGGTAAGCGAGATTCACACCTTTGATAAGACTGCCAACGAAAACAGGTCGTAGGGCGGGCTTTAGCCCACCAATACGGAATTACAAACGAGCGGCTGTACTCAGCTTCACAAACTGTGAGAGCCGAATTTCGCTTAATACGAGGTTTCATTATGGCGCCGACATTCTTTCTTATTCCAGGTGGTGTGTTCTTCGCTCTCCTTTGCGTACCATGCCTACTGATTTTGGTCATCGGCATACTGGTGCACTCAAAGCCACTGAAATGGATCGGCGGCATGACTCTGTTCATTAATGCCAGCTTTGTTGGCGCAGCTGTAGTGGGCTGCTTTTATCTCGCCGGAATGGAATCTCTAATGCTGCTCACCGGTCCCTACACGAGGAGTCGGCCAAATCCCGAAGACTTAGCCGGCACATACCGTCCGACCTCAAGATCGATCAGATTCATCAAACGCAAAAGATATGATCCGGTCCCCCCCATTCGCATAATCCTCCATGACGACGGCAAATTCGAGATGAAAAACATCCCTGACATGTGGATGAACTTTGGTCGTGCAACCGGAGATTTCGATTCCGGCTCAGGGACGTGGGAACTTGACAGCAGGCACTACCCTCTGGTTACACTCTGGGGTCTGACTCTTGACTTCGACGACACAGAAAACTTTACCTCCAGAGACCTCAAGACCGGCCTTGTCTTCAGTATGCTCAAATTGAAAGGACAGCGACCGCCTTACATCATACACATGGTCATAGGCGACCCGGACGGGTTAGAAGCATTGGAGTTCGAGACACGGCCAACAGACCATCGCCGCAGCCCATTGACCTCAATCTTTAGGCTGATATCTTGGATTTTGACATATATTCTTGCTTTTTGATATTTGCTTTTTTCTTGTTGCCTTTCGCCACAACCCCCACCATAATATCACCGGCATCTGCGGGAATTGACGAATTGATAAAATGTAGGGTGTGCAC
>CAYGBH010000245.1:0-6360 GCA_964348055.1 uncultured Pirellulales bacterium | reverse complement strand
GGCAAGAAGGTTTATCAGCGATGGCAGGTTTTTCTCACCGGCAAGCCTGCCCAAGGCCCTAAATGCCGCTCTGCGAACTTTCGAATCCGAACTGGAGGCCTCTTTCAACATGGGCGAGACCACACCAACGGCATTGCGCTCGAAAAGTACCTCAATTAGTTCCGAACGCACACTCGGCTGCGAGTTCTGCATGCTTTTTACTATCGCATCATCAACGCCGCCGCCGCGAAGCAGTTTTAGACTGTCAATGGCAGCTTTCTTCTCTTCGGAACTGATGCCTACTGTCGCGGCCTGAACCAGGAACTCCACGTTGGATGCGTTGCCAAGTTTTCCGACGGCCTGCAATGCGGCTTTGCGAACCGTGGTATTGGCGCTCTCGGCTGCTGTAGTTATCGAAGGCAGCGCAGCGCTGTCACCACGGTCAGCGAGGGCACCAATCAGAAGCACCTGTTCATCCGGTGATGCCCCCGGTAGCTCGGCTGCAAACAGTTCGGTAACACCTTCTCCGGCCATCGTCCGAACGCAACCCATCGCCGTAGTTCGCACCATGCGGTCCGGGTCCCGCAGAGCAGTGACCACCAACGATACGATATCCTGCCCACCAACATCAGCCAGACCCTTGATGGCTGCGCTTCGAATAAGCGCCACTTCGTCTTGCCCGACCAGTTCCTTATAGATTACAGTTGCCTGCTCGCTCCTGCCCTCGGCCACCAAGTCCTCGGCACATCGCAGGTATGCATCCGTCGCTGTGAATCGCAACTGTTCCGACACATCGGGATCAGCCCTGACCTCCGCCAATATCTTCCTCGCCCGGGCACCACCGATTTTCCCCAGTGCCGCAACCGCAGCCTCAGCGACCTGCCTTTCCTCACCGAAGGCAAGCTTACCCATTATTTCGGCGCTTTGCGCATCACGTCGGTCACCGAGCAAATTTATAATGCGAACCTGCACGTTCGGCCCAACCTTGCTCAGTGCCGAGCGCAGTGCCTCCCCGGCCTCCGGGCTTGGGTTCTGCCCCATCGCGTAGCAGGCCATATCCGCAGTTTCCTCATTCGTCAGCAGTTTCGCGATTGCAGGCACTGAATCAGCCGTACCAATCACCCAAAGCTGTTTGCAGATGAACGACTTACATTCCAGCGTGGCTTCCGAAAGTAATCCCGCCAATTGAAGCTCAAGGTACTTTCGTTTTTGGGGCCGGTTTTCTGATTTGCGGATGAGCTCTTCGACGGCAATAAGCGGTTCCCTGCTCATCCCACGCTTATAGTTGACAATTGCCGCCAGCTTCTTATCGATGTCTGATTTGTCAAACCCTGCATCAGTAGCATTACTTTGAGCAGACAACTGCCGCAGTTTTACCGGATGCCAGCCGGCCCATGACTTTCCGTAAATCACGCACAACACTATCAACGATATAAGGACAAATACTGTGTTACAAATTCGCATCGTCTCGCCACTTCTGGGGCCCCCACTGTAATATCCTGCTGTTTTTCGGTTCTGACGTTGCATCTGGTCGTCACCCTGCACCAAGAGAGCAAAGAGCTTGCCTGATTTTATGGGGTTTTGGTGCTGGGCAATTAATACAGGGGCCATTTTACGGTTCGGCCTCTACCGAATTTGGGCTCTCGGTTTCTACCGCGTTGGGGTCCTGGGTCTGCTCTGTTTCTTCGGGCTCCTGCTCATCCTCGATCAAATCTGAAAGCTCCTTCGTCAGATTCTTCGCTTTCCACTCGGCAATCTCATAAACCCAGGGCTCGTGTTTTGCGGTGAATTCTGTAGCCTTGTCTCTGGCAAGCAGTTTAGCCTCTTTCTTCTTCAACTCTTCTTCCGACTCGACCTCGTCGCCTTTCATTACAGGTGTTTGGTCCGTAAAGTCCGCTTTGCAGCTAACATACGTCTTATCATCCCTTTGAGCTATCTTGATGGTGTAAACGGTCGAATCCTTCAATATACAAACATATTGCCTATCGAAGGTCAGGTCGGGCGATTTTTTCTTAACGTCATCACACCTCAGATTCGTCAAGGCGGTGAAGACGCTATCACCATCACTGTCTTTCAACTTCTTGCCGGCAGGGATATCTGCCAGCACTATCTCGTCGCCGTCCCCTTCTACTTTCAGCGTATATTCTCCCTTCGCAGAACCAACAGTCACAGACTCGATATCTTCGCGTTTGACTGAGATAAGCTCCTGCTCAATATAATCCATCGCCCCGGTTCTAATCCAGGGAGTATTTTGCACCGCATAAACCTTGTCGTCCGGAAGCAATCTTACGTAGGTACCCTGCCCCAGCTCTTCGTCTTTTCCTATAGCAAAACCGACAAGCAGCGATGAATCCGGCCTCAAAAACTTGACAACACTACGGGCCTTTTCCGCCGTTACCTCAAGAGCTTCATAATTCGCCGCCTCATCGGTAATAAATTGCCCCGTTTGAATTTCCAGACACTTCGAGAGCAAATCGTTTATTTCGCTTATTTCGGCAGGATAATTGTCGTTATTGACAACAACAAAACGTCTTCCCTGACGCTTGAGGGTGACCGTACTTTCACCGGCCCCGAAAACGATGCTGTCTATATCAGCCGGGTCAAGTCCCTGTATAAGATACACCGGTATATCCGGCCCTGTCCTTGGCCTGTCCGAAACACGCGACTGAACCACAGCCCATACAACCATAAAAACCGCAACAATGCTTAATATTACAAGTTTTTTGTCGCTCATCCATTAAACTCCCAAAGAAAATCAAATATCAAAATGCAAAATGTAAAACTAAGGAAGTCATCCAGCACTTAAAATCTTAAGTGCTGGATTACAAAATTTTTGATTTTTTAATATTTAATTTTTTCGTTAGGCGTCGCTCGCATGACTGATATAGTGCCTTTTTCTGACGCTGCGACGAACGCCCAACGCTACCGCAATGATCAGTGTCACCATCGGGGCCCCAAGCATATTTGCCTGGCGCAGCCTATTACCCAAATGTTCGATTCGCTCGCGCTTTTGCAGTTTTACCTCATTCAATTGACGCTGCGCCTGATGTATCTTCAATTCAACGCTCTTTTTCTGCTGCACTATCGAACTGCCGATAACTTCTTCCTGACCTTCCTTCGCCGAAGCCAGAATAGATTGTAACTTGCTCTGGAAGCCCGCAATTTGCGCGTTAATCTTCGCCACTTCTTCGGCTGTTTCGGCCTCTGCCTGTCTTTCGATTTCGTCAACAACAATAAACGGACGCTTAAAGTTCCCTCGCGACCTTATTGAAACCAGATCACTCGACCCGCTCAAATCGTCAATTGTGTTCAGCATTAGAGCACTGTTATCACCAACGACAATCTTGCCGAAGAAAGAATTCTGGTACGCCAGCTGGTCACTGACAAAGTCAACATCCGCAAAAACCACCACTGCGCAATTATGCTCAGCTTCTTTGAGACCTGTAATCAGCTTCTTGGTCTTCGTATCCTCATTCGGATCTTTCGGTTCATCCGAAGATTCGTCTTCGCTCGATTCGACCTCAATCTCAATGCCGTCAGGAAAACTACTCTTAAAACGACCCGTAATCAGATAACCCATCGTCACAGGCTTGAACCCATCGTAAAATTTACTCATAAGATTCGACGGGTTCAGCATCATCAGCTCAAATGGACTGCTTACCGACCAGCTATTGCCCCTGTTGGTCGTCATAAGAAGCGGCAGTCGTTCAATCTGGGCATCGCTTTGGACCTCATTTGAATCTGCAACTTCCTGCAGCACACCGGAGAATAGCATGTTTACCTCGTTAAGCTCCGCTGTAATAACGTTTTCGGTCTCAAAACATTTTCCTTCCGGCGTCAGGCGAAGGTAACCAATGAGTCTCTCCGGTCTTTGGCCGATGTTAGCCATCATTGCCAAGCTTCTGTCCCCGGCGAATGTATTGGTCGGCATCTCAAGACCCCAGGTTCTCAGAAGTACATCCAGCTGCGAACTCTGCGAGCGCTGCATCCGCATCTGCATTGGCATTTGGTCCGCTCTGTCCGTATAGCAATAAGGATCAACGCACGCGATCATTTTGCCGCCTTTGAGTACAAACTGATCTATCGCAAACAACGTTTCTTCCGGCAGGTCCTTAGGGTGAATAACTAACAGAATATCAACATCATTGATATCGTTGACATCTGTGGCTACTTGTTTGACTTCGTACTTCCTGCGCAGCTGTTCAACAATAGTCCAGGCCGGCCTCGGCCGTTGACCCTGCCTCATCATCATCTCAGCCATATACCCGCTCACGTCGTCGCCCATCACCGGCAGGGAGCTCATTACGCCAATTCTCTTCTTCTGACGGGTAATCGCAGTGTCTATCATATAGCTTATATCATACTCAACAAAGTTCTGTCGGTCAGGCGAGAAGAACGGTATAGCCTTTTCGACCCCGAACTGTGTCTGCACCACCAAGCCAAAGAAGAAGTTCTCCTCTTGAGTTATAGGAAACCGCCTCAAGCCATACCGCATTGCCTGGGCCTCATCATCAGAGAAAGGCCTCGGGTCGATAACTTCCAGCTCGACCAAACCGTTGGACGCTGCGACGTATTCTTCCAGAAGCGCTTTGACGAACTGGTAATAGTTGTTGAAATACTGAATCTGGTCCGGCCCTTTTAGTGCAGCGGTCTTTGCGTAGTAAAGCTTGGCTTTAATCGGCTGATGAAGTGTATCCAAAATCGCTTTTGTTCCATCCGAAAGGGTATAAAGCCTCTGGTCGGTAATATCGACCTTCAACGCTTTTCCAGTGTTCTGGCTAATGCTTATCGCAGAGAAAGTAATCACCAAAACCAGGATCGCACCAATGGTAGCTCGAATCGTTCGGTTAAGCCCCTTGGAGGGGCCCCGCTTCACGGGAGCTGAAATTTGTTGTTTTTTTGCCATATTATTACAAATCTCCTCAATGTGCCGTCGTAAAAATTCTGACCGGCTTCATTAACCCGCCTTGCTTTCATCCAGAACAATACTGCAGGCAGCAACCCATCCCACAATCAACAACACAAAGTAAGAAATATCACTGAACTTGAGCACCCCTCTCTGGATTGACTCAAAGTGTGTCTGAAAACTCATACTCTCTATCGCCGAGACCAAACCGGCAGGTAAGAACGTCGAAGCGAAATTGAGCGTCGTCGGTATACCCGCAAAAACAAGCACCGCACAGGCAACCACGGACAGGACAAAACTTATCACCTGGTTCTTGCTGACCGCTGAAAAGAAACTGCCGATGGCAAGGAACCCACCGGCCATCAACAGACTGCCGATGTAGCCGGTGATTATCAAGCCTATATCCGGGTCACCGAGGTAACATACTGTAATAACCATAGGGAAAGTCAACGCCAATGCAATCGCAAGGAAAAGCCACGCTGCAAAGAACTTGCCCAAGACCGCCTGTGTTATTGTAATCGGCAGAGTAAAAAGCAGCTCAATTGAGCCGACCTTGCGCTCTTCAGCCCATAATCGCATCGCTGTCGATGGCACCATAAAAACAAACAACAGCGGCAAATTCATAAAAAATGCACGCATATCCGCCTGCCGCATTTCATAAAAGCCCTGCTTGAAAGTCAGATACCCCGAGAAAAACAAAAAAATCACAAGAAACACATACGCAAGAGGGGTCGTGAAATAACTCTTTAGCTCCCTCTTGAACACCGCCAAAAAACTATGCATTTTTTGCACTCCTCATCTTGTTAATTCGTAACCGGCAACTATCTAAACATTTAACTAATTAGCACTCTTGGTAATCTTACGAAAAACCACATCGAGACTGCACTGGTACTTCTCCTTCAACTCACCGGGCGTTGAATCTACCAATATTCGGCCTCTGGAAATGATTATAGTCCTCGAACAAACAGCCTCCACCTCTTCGAGAATGTGGGTCGAGACAATAATACACTTGTCCTTCGACATTTTATTTATAAGCCGTCTGACTTCATGTTTCTGATTGGGGTCCAGCCCATCGGTAGGTTCATCAAGAATAAGCACGTCCGGGTCGTGAATTAGCGCTTGAGCCAGCCCCACTCGCCGTTTATATCCTTTCGACAACGTTTCAATCGTCTGATGGTACACAGACTCGACCGAACACATCGGGACAATCCGATCAAGTGCCTGCTTACGCTCTTTGCCCTTAATCTCTCTGGCATCGCAAACAAAGTTCAAAAACCCCCCTACCGTCATCTCGTTGTATGCCGGCGAATTCTCCGCCAAGTACCCGATTGACCGCCTGACCTCGACCGGATTTTGCAAAATATCATACCCACACACGGAAGCTGTCCCGCTGTCCGGCCGCAGAAAACACGCTAACATTCTCATCGCGGTGGTTTTGCCCGCCCCATTAGGCCCGAGAAGGCCCAAAACCTGGC
>CAYGBH010000244.1:0-6361 GCA_964348055.1 uncultured Pirellulales bacterium | reverse complement strand
CGAAAATCGGGAATAATTCATTTTTTTGCGTTTTGATACGCCTATAAGAAGCACATGTATCCATAATTGTATTTCGGTGTTTGATTTGAAATGAGGTTGACGATTGCACAATTAGCTAAGCGGCTTGGCGCTGAGTTAGCCGGTGACGCCGATGGTATCGACAGACAGATAAGCGCTGTGGGTCCGGTCGAAGCTTCTGGTGACAGTGAAGTTACCTTTATTACCGATGATAAACACAAAGCAGCACTCCAAAAGTCACGAGCGGCAGCGGTTATTGTGGCCAGACGTTTGGATGGTTTAAATAAACCGCAATTGATTGTCAAAAATGTTGATGCAGCTTTGATAGAAGCTTTGAGTATTTTTGCGCCCAAGCTGAAACCTGCAACCAAAGGTATCAATCCGGCTGCCAAGATTGCCCCGGGTGTCAAGTTAGCTGAAGGTGTATCTGTCGGTGCGGGCGTGGTGATTGACGATGGAGTTGAAATCGGCGAAAACAGCGTAATCGGCAGCGGGTGCAAAATAGGCGAGAATTCAAGGGTGGGTGAGAATTGTCGTCTTGACAGTAATGTTGTTGTTTATCACAACTGCCGGTTAGGTAACAATGTGGTCGTTCAGGCGAACAGCACGATTGGTTCGACGGGTTTTGGGTATTCATTTATCGATGGTGCCCACAAGCTTATTCCGCACAACGGCGGGGTGGTGATTGAAGACTTTGTGGAGATAGGAGCCAATTGCTGTGTTGACAGGGCCAAGTTTGGAAATACCATAATTGGAGCTGGAACAAAGATAGATAACCTCGTGCAAATTGCCCATAATGTGGTAATTGGTAAATGTTGTTTGATAGCGGCTCTGGTGGGTATTTCCGGCAGTTGCAGGCTGGGCGACGGTGTTGTGTTAGGTGGTCAGGTAGGCCTGGCGGACAATATAGAAATAGGAGACGGCACGATGGTTGGAGCCCAGGCCGGTATTATGAACAATGTTCCCGCTGGACAGAAGTTAGCCTGGACGCCCGCAATGGAGATGAAAAAGGCGCGGCGGGTTGTTGGCTCGGTGATGCGTTTGCCGAAGATGGCTGAGCAGTTAAAGCAGCTAAGTAAGAGGGTAGAAGGGCTTGAAGCTGCAGAAGACGATAAAGAGTGAAGGCAAGGTGCGTGGCCGCGGTCTGTTCGGAGGTGAGGAGGCGAAGGTTGTTTTCCGTCCTGCTCCTGCGGATTCCGGGGTGGTTTTCGTTCGGACTGATGTCCCGGAGGCGGTCCGGATTAATGCCATCGTGACTAACCTTGCTGAGCGAAGTCGTCGTACGACGATAAAGAAAGGTTCTGTCAGTATAGAAACCATTGAGCACTGTTTGGCTGCGCTTACCGCAATGGAGATTGACAATGTGATTGTCGAAGTGGACGGCTTGGAGTTGCCGGCTCCGGGTTGCAGCTGTGTTGAGTATTTCAAGGTTCTCAAACGCGCTGGGGTGGTTGAGCAGCAGGTTAGACGAAAGGAGTTTGTTATCAGAGAGCCGGTTAGTATTGTCACCGGTGATGCATCTATATACGCACTACCATACTCCGATGATGGATTAAATATCACCTACGATCTGGATTACAGTGGGCACACTGGTATTGGCAGGCAGATTTTTAGCTGTCGGCTCACTCCAGAGAGTTTTGAGAAGAATCTGGCACCGGCTCGCACCTTTTTACTTGAAGCTGAGGCCAAGCAGTTTCAAGCCCGCGGAATAGGAACCCATATTGGCCCTCGCGATATTCTGGTTATCGATTCGGACGGACCTATTAAGAACAGTTTCAAATTTCCCAACGAATGTGCCAGGCATAAGATTGTTGATTTGATTGGCGACCTTGCGTTAGTAGGTCGTGCCGTTAAGGGCAGAATTGTGGCCTATAAGAGCGGACATTCGTTGAACCAGCAGCTTGTAAGAAGATTGTATGAAGCGGCTGAGCAGCAGGAGCGTATCAAAAAATTCGGGACTGATGTACTTTTGGATATTTCGAGGATTCAGAAAATTCTGCCGCACAGGTATCCTTTTTTGCTGGTGGACAAGGTAGTCGAAATTGAAGGTGATACGCGAATAAAAGGGATAAAGAATGTAAGCTTCAATGAGCAATTTTTCCAGGGGCATTTTCCCGGCACACCTATTATGCCCGGTGTTCTTATTGTCGAAGCGATGGCGCAAGTGTCCGGCTTGTTGTTCGCTCAGAGATTGGAACATACAGGCAAGTTGGCTGTGCTGTTGAGTATGGATGGTGTAAAGCTGCGTAAATCTGTTGTGCCCGGCGATCAGCTTATCCTTACCGCCGAGACGGTCAGATTGAGGAAGAGAACCGCACAGTGTCAGTGCAAGGCGATGGTTGGGCAGCAGATAGTTGCTGAAGCGGAAATAAGATTTATGCTTGTCGATGATGAGAAAGTATGAAAAAATTTGAGTTTACCTGTTAAAAGCATCCGCCTTTCGCGGATTGAGTTCTTAGTTTTAGTTACAACTCAACACTAAGAACTATTTGTGGAGATAAGAGAGAGAGATAATATGACGCAAATACATCCCAGTGCAATAATCCATAAGGATGCTCAGTTGGCCGAGGGTGTTACAATCGGACCCCATTGTGTCATTGGCAGTGGGGTCTCAATCGGGGCCGGCACGGTACTTGATGCCAATGTGGTGATTGACAAGGGCGTCAAGATTGGGAAAAACAATCACTTTTTTGCCAATTGTGTGATTGGTTTCAGTCCGCAGACGCTGAGTCTGACACCAGGTAGCAAGATGGGGGGGCTTGTGATAGGTGATGGAAACATTATTCGCGAGCAGGTGACAATTCACGTAAGTATTTATCCAGATGCGCTGACGAGAATAGGAAATGATAATTTCCTTATGGTCGGTGCGCACGTTGGGCACGACTGCGCACTTGAAGATAAGATTGTTTTGAGCAACTATGTGCAGATAAGCGGGCATTGCAAGATTGAGACAGGGGTTTGGTTCAGTGGTTTGGTTGCGTTGCATCAGTTTGTTACTATTGGCAAGTGGTCCTACGCTGCGGGACTTGCGGGGATTAATCGGGATGTTCCGCCGTTTCTTACTGTCAGTGGACACTATCCGCCGAGGGTTCGTGGTGTTAATAAACGAGGTCTGCAACGGGCTGGTTTGAGTGAGCAGCAGCAAGCGCGAATATTCGAGGCGTACAGGAAGCTCTATCGGCAGGGGGGCACATTACTGGAGAATGCGATGGCTTTGTCACAAGAGGATGGACTTGATGAAAATGTTCGGGCCATGATTGATGCGATAACCAAAAGCAGCGAGCAGCAGTTTGGCAGATACCTCGAGAAGTTCAGACGGTAAGATTTGTCTTATTCGTGACTCATCGCTCGAGCCACGAGATACGAGATACGAGATGCGAGATACGAAAATACGGACTGCTGTTATAGGCGCAGGCAAAATGGGGGCGATACACGCAAAGGTTTATGACCAGCTGCCCCAGAGCGATTTTGTTGCCGTGGTCGATATAGACGCCAACAAAGCTAAACGACTCGCCCAGCAGTATAACTGTCAGGCCTTTACCGATTGTGCGGACGTCCTGGACAAGGTTGATGCGGTAACGATAGCAACTCCGACGGTGACACATCTGAAGCTGGCGAAAATCTTTATCAAGAACAAGATTGCAGTACTGATCGAAAAGCCCTTGGCGGTCAACGTTAAGGAGGGCAGAAAAATTGTAGCCCTTGCGAAAAAGAATAACGGCGTTGTGGCGGTAGGTCATTCCGAGCGCTGCAATCCGGTTGCTCAGGCGATCAAAAGGCTCAATATCGAACCGAAGTTTATCGAGGCCAACCGCGTCAGCCCCTATCCCTTCCGCTCGACCGATGTCGGTGTTGTGCTGGATGTGATGATCCACGATATAGATATTATTTTGTCTCTGGCGGCAAGCAAGATTAAGAAAATCGATGCTGTTGGCGTTGGTGTCATTGAAGAGAAGGAAGATATCTGTAACGCAAGGATTGTTTTTGAGAACGGCTGTATTGCGAATATCACTGCCTCGAGACTGGCTCTGAAAACTGAAAGAAAGGTAAGGGTATTCAGTCCACAGGCGTATTTGACCGTGGATTATCTTAAAAAAAGTGGGATTATTATTAAGGCCGACCCAAATATTAATGTTGTCAAATGGATAAACGAGCATAAGACTCTAGGGGATTTTGACTTAACGACAGTGAACTGGCCGGATTTGTTACACATCGAGCAACTTAGCATTGATGATAAGGAGCCTATCCGTCTGGAGCAGGAGGCTTTTCTGCAGGCCGTTGCAGATAGAGCGCTTGCGCCTGAGGTCAGTGCTGAGGAAGGGCTGGCTGCGCTGCGATGTGCCGAGAAGATTCTGGTTTCTGTCAGGAAACACAAGTGGGATTAACTCGTTACTCGATTCTCGATACTCGTCGAGCAGCGAGTATCAAGTATGCTTTAGTCTGCTGACCAGTTGGTGGGCAAGTCGTGTAGGTTCGGGCAGGCGATATTTGGTTGCGCAATCAAGGGTGATTTTTATCGCGTCTTTCAGGAGGCACCTGTTACCCACTGAGACGAAGACCGGCTCGACATTAGAGCGTGTTCTAACTACTGCGCCGATGATTTCGTCGCTCGCGACTTGGGGCTCATGACTCGTTTCAGTTTTCCACCTTTTTTTGTCTTTAAGTAAGCTGGATGAACCTTTTTGAGGTGGCGGGTCTTCAAATGTCCCGGTTAGCCTGCTTTTTGCGCAGCCGATCGTTGGTTTATCGAAAAACAGGCCGAGATGTGCTGCAAGGCCGAGTCGGCGGGGATGGGCGACGCCCTGGCCGTCGATGATGAATATATCAGGCTCATTCTTGAGTTTTTCGACGGCGGTAATACAAACGGGTGATTCACGAAAAGAAAGCAAACCCGGGATGTAGGGAAAAGTTACCTTTTGCCGAGCGGTTGCAGTTTCGACAAGCTCAAAGTCGTGCAGTTTCAGGGGTTCCCAAAGTCCCTTTATCACATCTGGGACCCTCAAAACAACCGCAGCAGCGAGAATCTGTTGACCATCCTTGCTGAGAGCGCAATCCAACCCCGCAATTAGTTTTGGAGGGTTTTTTAGTGGGGTAAATTGCACTTGGCCGGCGAGGCGTTTCTGTAACTCTATAGCCTCTGAATAAGATAAATTCCAGCTATGTAAAACCTTTGTTCGCATGCTTTTTTATGGATTCCTGCTTGCGCAGGAATGACAAAATCACCGGATGAAAACATTTTACCTTCCTAAGGCATTTTGTTACAATTATTAGTTTGTATTATTGTTGAATTTTTCACAGTAGCAGTATTTATACCCGCAAGAGGGACCCCGCTTCGCGGGAACGCAAAGAGGGCCCCCGCAAGGCGGGAACCCAAATATGGCTAAGCGAGTGGAAAAAGCGATTAGGATTACAGGGGCGGCCGAGCACAATCTCAAGAATATAGACCTGAGCATTCCGCGTGATAAGCTGGTGGTGATTACCGGCATAAGCGGCTCGGGCAAAAGCTCACTTGCGTTCGATACTATTTACTCGGAAGGTCGGAGAAAATATGTCGAGTCACTGAGTGCTTATGCTCGGCAGTTTCTCGAACAAATGCAAAAACCTGCAGTGGCAGAGATTACCGGTCTGCCGCCTACTATTGCAATTGAGCAGCGACGTGCCGGCAGCAATCCGCGCTCAACGGTGGCTACCACCACTGAAATCTATGATTATTTCAGACTGCTTTTTGCTCGTGTGGGTCAGCCACACTGCTGGGTGTGTGGCAAAGAGATTACAAGCCAGCACTCTTCACAGATAGTAGAGTCCATACTTGCACGACCGGAGGGCACGAAGGTCCAGATTTGCGCTCCTCTTGTTCGTGGTAAAAAAGGCGAGCATAAAGACATTTTTGCCAATATACAGCGCGAGGGCTTTGTTCGGGTCCGCGTTGATGGGGCTATTTATGACGTCCGCAATGTCCCGGTTTTGAACAAGAACAAAAAGCATGATATTTCAGCGGTTGTCGATAGGTTGATAATAAAGGATTCAGTTCGCGTTCGGTTAGCTGATTCTGTGGAGACGGCATTGAAGTTGGCTGATGGAATACTTTTGGTTCTGGTGGCCGATGCCGGTGGAGTTAAAGAACATGCCGGTGACAGCCAGTGGGAGGAGGTCATATATAGTGAAAGATTTGCGTGCCCTGAACACCCGCAGGCCAGCCTCGAGGAGTTATCGCCCCGGCTGTTTAGCTTTAACAGCCCTTATGGTGCCTGCAAGAGCTGCGACGGTCTGGGAACGATTCTGGAGTTTGACCCAGACCTGATTGTGCCGGACAAGAGCGTCTCACTGGAGCATGGCGCCATCG
>CAYGBH010000243.1:0-6362 GCA_964348055.1 uncultured Pirellulales bacterium | reverse complement strand
CCATTTCTCGACAAGGTTGCATACAAACACACCTTAAAAGAGCAAGCGGTCGATGTTCCCCCTCAACAGTGTATCACAAAGGATAATATCGCAGTTGAAGTTGACGGCATCCTGTATATGCAGGTGGTTGACCCTAAAAAGGCCTCGTATGGAATCAGCAATTACCAATTCGCATCCACACAATTAGCTCAAACAACTATGAGAAGCGTGATGGGCAAGCTCGACCTTGATAAAACTTTTGAGGAGAGGGAGAGCATAAATAGTGCAATTGTCGACGCTGTGGATAAGGCCTCGGACCCGTGGGGCGTTAAGGTAACAAGATACGAGGTAAAAAACATTTTGCCGCCTCAGAGCATCAAAGACGCGATGGAAAAGCACATGCGGGCTGAACGAGAGAAGCGGGCGACTATTGCAGAATCGGAAGGCGACAGACAGGCAAAAATAAACAGGGCAGACGGCGAGAAACAGGAGATGATTGCAAAGTCGGAGGGCGAAAAGCAAAGGCGAATAAACGAGGCTGAAGGTCGAGCTATAGAAATTCAAAGGGTCGCCGAAGCAACAGCAAAGGGGATTAGGGAAATTGCCGCTGCGATAAATGAAAAAGGCGGGGTCAACGCCGTCAATCTGCGTATTGCAGAACAATATTTGAACGAGTTCGGCAAGCTTGCAAAGACCAACAATTCAATCATAATCCCTTCGAATCTCTCCGACATAGCCGGTATGATTAAGGCGGCCGCCTCGGTAATCAAAGACCAGACAGAAATTAAGGCCGAGATTAAATAGATTTATTGGCAATAACAACCTCATCACATTACAATAGTTGTGGATGCTTGTAAGTAATGTCGAATCCCCGTTTTCACGGGGACAAGTATCGAGCAAGGAAGGTCGAATTGACAAGGACAAAAGAGCAATGGTTGGGGTTGTTAGCAGGCCCGGTACGCAAGAGAAGTTGGAGATACTCAGCACTGATGCGCAGTATGATTTGGCGTGTGCGTGCAGTTGTAATAAGGAACAAAGCCGAAAGCGCAGCAGTGACGGCAAATGGATATATCCGGTAGCGCTTCCAAATGGGGGCAAGAGTGTCCTGTTTAAGACGCTGATTTCGAATGTGTGCAGCAATGACTGCAAGTACTGTCCGCTTAGAGAGCAAATGGACATTCGCCGGTGCAGTCTTAGGCCGGAGGAGACGGCGAAGGTATTTCTTGATTATTATAATCAGCGGAAAGTCTTTGGGCTTTTTCTAAGTTCGGGCGTCTTAGGCTCAGCTGATGCGACAATGGACAGACTCAACGGCGTTGCAAGATTACTGCGAAAAAAGCATGACTTTAGAGGGTACATTCACTTAAAGATTATCCCAGGAGCGAGCGATGCAGCTATAGAAGAGGCGGTTTCATTGTCCAGCGCGGTCTCACTGAATATCGAGACGCCGGGCGAAAAGAGACTGGAGATAGTATCGAAGAAAAAAAGATATATTCAGGATATTATTGAGCCAATCAAGCTTATCAGCAGGCTGACCGGACGCGGTTCGAGATACCAAAGAGTCAAGCAGACAACGCAGTTTATCGTTGGTGCGGCGGGGGAATCAGATGCGGAAATCGTGAAGTATATGTATGGGCTGTACGAGCGATTGAAGATGCACAGGGTGTATTTCAGCGCTTATCAAAAAGGATTGGGCGATGAGTCTATAGCCGGCGAACAGGCCCCAGACCAAAGACCAGCGGATATTCTTATGCGGGAACATCGGCTGTACCAGGTGGATTTTCTGCTGCGGAAATACGGCTTTGCGGAATCGGATATTATTTTCGAGAAAAACGGCTGTCTATCTTTAAGTACCGACCCTAAGGAAGTGTGGGCGTTGAGGAATCCTGAGGCGTTTCCCGTGAATGTGAATCGGGTATCGAGGTTTTCGCTTCTGAGAGTGCCCGGGCTTGGGCCGGTAACGGTAAAGCAGATTTTAGAACGGCGGAAACAAAGACTTCTAAGGTGCATCGAAGATGTTGGGAAGGTGGGAGTCAGACTAAAAAAAGCGAGAAAATACCTGACTTTTTGAGTGTGGAGTGTGACAAAGAAAGGATTTTCTATTTTCAATTCCAGTCCTCAACAATTTTTGATTTCCCATTCCTGATTACGGTATAATAAGGGCGAGAGCGGAATTATGTACGGTGAACAGAGAGTAAGGAGTATCGGCCATGTGGTTTAGGACCCAAGACAATCTAACGGAGGAGCAAGTTCAATCGGGCCTAAGCTATGTCATCAAGGATGGTGTGGCATCCCAGTCGATGGCAATATTGACCGGCGGCGCATTTTTAATCGCCTTTGCCATCAAGCTCGGTGCATCCAATCTGGTCATCGGTCTATTGGCTGCTATTGGGCCGTTAGCTCAATTGCTTCAACTGCCGTCGATATTCGTAGTCGAAACAATACGTAATAGGCGTGCGATAGTTGTTGTTGCAGCGGCGCTAAGTCGGCTGTGTTGGCTATTGATTGCTCTGATTCCTTTCCTGTTCGGAGCCAAAATCGGCCTTGCTATCTTGCTGGGAGCAATGATAGCAGCTTCGGCCCTTGGAGCTGTTTCAGGCTGCAGCTGGAATTCGTGGATGCGAGACCTAATACCACAAAACATATTGGGGGCATTCTTCTCAAAAAGAATGAGAATCGCCACAGGTGTTGGAATTGCGCTGAGTTTGGCTGCTGCAGTTTACCTGGATTACTGGAAAAAGCTGCTTCCCAAATATGAGATACAAGGCTACTCAATCCTGTTTTTAATTGGCTTTGCAGTAGGAGTTCTTGGGGTTTACTTTTTGGCGAGAACGCCTGAGAAACGTATGCCAAAATCCGAGGAGAAAGGCAAGATTTTAAAGCTGCTTGCTCAGCCTTTCAAGGATGAGAATTTTCGCAAGCTCATTGCATTTATGTGTTCCTGGAATTTTGCGGTAAATTTAGCCGGGCCGTTCTTTATGGTTTATATGCTCAAAAGATTGGGGTTGAGCATGTCATTTATCATTGGTCTTTCAATTGTCAGCCAAGTTTTGAATTTTGCTTTTCTGCGAATCTGGGGCAAATTTACAGATAGTTTCAGCAATAAGTCCGTACTTGCAATCTGTGGGCCATTGTTCATATTATCAATTCTGGCCTGGACATTCACAACAATGCCTGAAAAGTATATATTGACGGTACCGTTGCTAATTATAATACACGTTGTGATGGGGCTTTCCTCGGCAGGTGTGTCTTTGGCCTCGGGTAATATCAGTCTGAAATTGGCGCCGGAAGGACAGGCAACGGCCTATCTTGCCACCAATACGATTGTCAACTCAGTAGCAGCGGGAATTGCTCCTATTTTAGGTGGTAAATTCGCAGATTTCTTTTCAGGCCGGCAGTTGGCCTGGACGTTAAAATATACAAGCCCGACGGGAGAATTTAGCCTGCCTACGCTTGATCTTCAGCAGTGGGACTTTTTTTTCGCTCTGGCTTTTATAATTGGTTTATACTCGCTTCACCGATTGGCTATGGTTAAAGAGGCCGGCGAGGTTGAGGAAAAGGTTGTGGTCAGCGAACTATTCTCAGAGGTAAGAGGCCAAGTGAGAACTCTTTCATCAGTTGAAGGGCTACGCCAGATGATTAGCTTCCCGTTTTCGATAGTCAGGAGTCTGGGAGCAAAGAAAAATGCTAAGGAAGAATAGAACGATTAAGAAACGCTCGAGAAAAGCTGGTTTGCCGCCGGGGACGTTGGTGCACATTGGTGAGAAAAAGGCAGAGACTGTGCGGATTACCTACATCGACTACGATGAGCAGAATCTTCAAGAAAAGCAGATTACAAATATTGAGGAATGCTTTCAATTCAAAGCTATGCCTACTGTAACCTGGATAAATATCGATGGGCTTCACGACGTGGAGCTGATAGAGCAACTTGGCAGACAATTTGAACTGCACCCACTTATCCTTGAGGACATCCTTAATACAGGTCAACGTCCAAAATTTGAGGACTTTGAGAAATACATTTTTGTTGTACTTAAAATGCTGAGCTACAACGTTGCGAATCAAGCAGTCGAAATCGAGCAAGTAAGCTTGGTGCTTGGGGCGAATTTTGTCATTTCGATTCAGGAACGCGTGGGCGATGTTTTCCAGCAAGTAAGAGATAGGATCCGAGGCGCAAAGGGCCGTATCCGAAAAATGGGGGCGGACTACCTTGGTTATGCGTTAATAGACGCTATTGTCGACAATTATTTCACAATCCTGGAGAAACTTGGGCAAGAAATCGAGTCCGTGGAAGAAGAGGTGGTTGCCGAGCCCACGGAAAACACGCTGCAACAAATTCACTCTCTCAAAAGAGAAATGATATCTCTGCGCAAATCTGTTTGGCCTTTGAGAGAACTGATAAGTGGCTTGCAGAGGAGCGAATCGGATCTGATAAAAGAGTCCACTGACATATATCTCAAGGACGTGTATGACCATACAATACAGATTATAGACACTATAGAAAGTTTTCGCGATATGGTTTCTGGTATGCTTGATATTTATCTATCCAGTCTGAGCAACAAAATGAATGCTGTTATGAAGGTGCTAACGATTATTGCGACTTTGTTCATTCCGCTTACCTTCGTGGCAGGAATTTACGGAATGAATTTCAAATACATGCCGGAGTTGGAGTGGCGATGGGGTTATGCGGCTGCGTTGCTGGTTATGCTTGTGGTCGCAGCCATTATGTTGATCTATTTTAGAAGAAAGAAATGGCTATGAAGATGGAAGAGCAGTTCTCAGAGTAGTGGGTTAAGGAGAAGCAATTATGCTAATCTTGTTTATTTTAACGCTAATTGTATCGTTTATTGTGGTCAGAATCGGAGCGATTGCCTTTCAATTGACCGGCCTTGAGTGGTCCTTGGCAAAGTTTCAGGCGCTGTCGTGTTTTTCCGGAACCGGATTCACAACAAAAGAGGCTGAGTTAGTTACTGGTAATAAGCAAAGGCGAAAAATCGCTTCAATTTTGATAATTTTAGGTAATGCCGGTTTAGTTATCATGATAGCCACTTTGGCCAGCTCCTTCGTTCCTAAAGATACTACAATACTTTCTAAATTATCAGAATCGTTCCTTCCGTTTCGTATCCGGCCTTATTTGGTGGTATGGGTAAATCTGGGCATTATTGTGGTAGTCGTGTACGGCATTTATCGGATTTTCACACATGAAACGTTTGTCCGGAAACTAACGAATTTTCTTAGAAGAAAAATCATCAAAAAAGAAATTTTTCAAAAGGTTTCTTTTGAGGAGCTTCTACTGGCAACCGGCGGGTATGGCGTTTCGCGAATCGCAGTCAGTGCCGGAAGTCCTGTGCTTAACAAGACGCTCGCGAAGTCACAGCTCAGAGAAGAGGATATAATGGTGCTGGCAGCCGTAAGAGGCGGTGAAACAATACCCAACCCGCCAGCAAACATGAAGATTCTGCTCGGTGACGAGCTCATATGCTTTGGAAAATTAGAGAACATTAGAAACAGAATTTCTATGAATCCTTAATGATAAATAAACAAAAGATTGAAAATTCCGCATACGAAGAATTTTAATTAAACAGCTTTGACAATCTGATAGTATGGATGTTTTGTTGCTTGTTAACTCGGGACTTTATACGTGGATTATTCTGCCATTCCTGATATTCGTGGCGAGGGTCACCGATGTCAGCCTTGGAACGGTGCGAGTGATTTTTGTGTCAAGGGGATTGAAGTACCTTGCTCCTCTTGTCGGCTTCTTTGAGGTGCTGATCTGGCTTCTTGCTATCGGTCAGATTATGAAGAACCTTTCCAACCCTCTTTGCTACATTGCCTATGCCGCTGGGTTTGGGATGGGCAACTATGTCGGCATTCGTATTGCTGAAAAGCTGTCTCTTGGAGTTGTACTCATACGAGTTGTTACCAAAAAAGACGCATTACCTCTGGTAGAGTGTCTCAAAGCTGGAAACTACGGAGTTACCAGCGTTGATGGGCATGGTACCAGCGGGCAGGTTAAGGTGGTATTCACAATTGTGCCACGGCGAGAGGTGCCCAGTGTGGTCGATCTAATTAGAAAATTCAATCCGCAAGCGTTTTACTCGATCGAAGATGTGGGCTTTGTGGAAAAGGGGATATTTCCGTTGAGAAGAGGCTGGCGGGATTTTAATTTGTTAAGATTGTTCAGGCCATTTCGAAAAGGAAAATAGAATCACTTCTCTTCAATTATGTTGTTTATTGACCTTTGTAAAACAAATAAAACTTGTGAATTTACAAAAATCGGAACTGTGAAGTTTTTTAGGAGTAATACAAAGCCAAACCATTAAAATGAGAGCAGACAATGAAAGAGCATAAGATAGCACGGCGTAACTTTTTACGCACGACAGTGG
>CAYGBH010000242.1:0-6376 GCA_964348055.1 uncultured Pirellulales bacterium | reverse complement strand
GCCCTCGAACGGGCCGTTCTCGATGATCCACCAGGATGTACGGGACCCGCCGCTCGTCGCCCCAGGGATTCCAAGGTCCCTCGCAGTGCTGAACTACGGAGGTGTTATTGTATGTGTCCACTGAGTAATCGCCCAGCATGCTGGGTCGTCCGTACGCATACTGCAACAGCATTTCGGATAGCACAATGTTCAAATGGGACTGGCACTTGGCAACGATATTGTGCAGTTGGAATTCCGATGTTGCCAGGGCAGGCGTTACATAATCCTCGCGACGCGGATTTTTAATAAGTGACCGGATGTGGAACGCCATGGCCGTGGCGCCGTATTTTTCCATCAGGATATTCATTGCAAGATAGACCTTGGCAGAGCGGATGACTTCGGACTCGATCGTAGTCGTCATCTTCTTCGCATTGCGAATCCATCGCTGTGCGATGGCGTTGGCTTCCGGGCTCTCGTTGCGCCAGAGGTTCTGAATGTCCTTATCCTCGGCGACTTGCTTAGTGCCGATTTTTGTCACCTTCACGCCGAATGTCTCCTCGATTGCGCCGAGCATCTTTTCGTTGTAGTCCGGCGGCATATATTTTAGGACGTCGCCGTATGTGACGTTGACATACGGCGAATTGGTCACGGTGAGGATGCGCTCGTGTTTCATGCGTTTGAGCGCTTTTATCAACTTGACTTTTGCCACCAAGTCTTGAAACATCCGTTCAGAGACATCCGGGTCCGCACAGAACCGCCAGGGGTCTAAGAATGCGCCGATGACTCGATTCTTCTTGTACAACGGATACGGAACGTTCATGAAGTCATTCACAACCACTACGTTGATGGTTGGCAAGCCGCTTCTGAGCAACTCATAATCCCGGGGCCAGCCGCAGATGATAACGCCGTCATAGTGCATTTTCTTCAGACCCTTGATCTCGTTCAGCACAGATTGCATTGTGGCGCCTTGGGCGAGGTCCCTGACCACGAAATCCACGCCATCGCACTCTTCCTGCAGCCGGCGCACAATGGCTTCATTCGCGATTGGCTCGAGGTCTGTGTCGTCTCGAGATGGCGCAGTTCTGTGAAAAACGGTGTAGATTTTTGCATGCTCACCATTCTGCCTGCCTTGACGCGTTGCCCCTTCGGCCATCGGCGCACCCATCATATAGCTGTCCCTTCCGCCATAGCCGTTCAGACTCATTGTGTTGCGCTTGCTCATCGCATGTTGATTTTGGCAGCCCAAGGTTGTTAACGTGCTAACGGCAGAAACGCCCACCAAGCCACCTGTCGCAGCAGTAGCGCTGCGCAAAAACGCACGTCGGCTCAAACGCTTTTCTTTTAGTGGTTTCATAAGTCGTCTCCCTCTGTTAAAGCAAAACTCAAGTCAGGCCCTGTCCCTACAAAAAAGCCGGCCCTTGTTGCGTCTTCCGAGCGCACGCTGCTAACAGGATAGATGATGCTAAAATAAGAAACACGGGCTTTTTGAAGGATCGAATTCTTGCTCTCATAATATGATTCCTTTCTGCTTGAGTATTTGACCAAAGCACAACTTGCGAGATTCTAATAAATAAGACCGGTTCTGTACAGCCAAATCAGGTGAACCGCTTGACTGAAGGAATACAGGATACAGTGGCTGCATTAAGCAACACAGCCGTGCACCACTGTCCTTAGCATACCAAGCGTACCAGAAAAACTCAGTTCTCGAGCAATCCCGGCAGCCAGGTGGTTATCGGTGGAAAATACGTTATCAAAAGCTGCACCGTAATCATCACTACCATGAAGCGGAGCACATAGGGCACCATCTGGTTCATCTTAACCCGCCCGACGGCGCTGGCCACAAAGAGGGTGGTACCGACCGGTGGAGTGATCAGGCCGATGACGAGATTCGCGACTACCAGCACGCCAAAGTGGACGGCCGCCAAGCCACGTCCCATGCCGATGGCATGGCTGATGGGCAGCAGCACCGGCACGACAATCAGCAGGGTCGGACCCGCATCCATGAACATACCAACCGCCAGCAAGGTGATATTCAGGATCATCAGGACCAGGACCCGGCGGGCCAGCGCAAGGGCCGCAGGGTCCAGCTGCCCCGGCCAGGCGCGAACAATTGTATCACAGACCTCCAGCAAACCGCTGGCCAGGACCTGCGGCAGTTTGCCGATACTCAGGGTCCAGGCGAACAAGCTCGCGCAGGCGATCAGAAAGCTAAGTACCGCGCTAGTCTTGGCTGCACGGACAAACAAATCCGGGAGTTCTCTGAGCCGCAACTGACGGTGAATGACAAAACCCACGACCAGTGCATAGACTACAGCCACGGCAGAGGCCTCCGTGGCAGTGAAGAAACCTCCCATAATACCGACGAAGATAATCGCCGCCAGAAGCAAGGCCCAAACCGCACGCCCGCCTTGTCGAAGCACATGACCAAAGCTGGGCCTGGTTGCCGTGGTCATTTCCTGCCTGCGGCAGGTAAGCCAGCTCACCAGGATTAATCCCAAACCGATGAGGATACCCGGACCAATGCCCCCAATGAACAGCTTCTCTATCGAGACGCCGGCGACAGTGCCATAGATGAGCAAGGTAATACTGGGTGGAATCAGTGCGCCGGTGGTGCCGGCGCACGCCGACAGCGCCGTTGCAAAGGGGCGGGAGTAACCATTGTCTTCCATGGCGGGAATCATGACACTTCCGATTGCTGCACATGTAGCACTGGATGCACCAGAGATCGCCCCGAACATCTGGGATGATATCACTGTGACAATGGGAAGACCCGTTCGCCGGTGGCCGACCAGGGCCGTGACAAAGCTGATAAGACGCTGTGACAAGCCGCCTTGAGTCATGATCTCCCCGGCCAGGATGAAGAACGGTACAGCGAGAAAGGAGTAGAACGTGGACATGGCTCGGGTCGTCTCCAGGCCAACCATGATCGGGTTGACCCCGGCCCAGACCAGGGCCGCCAGCGACGCCAGGACCATACAGAAGGCTACCGGGACGTTGAGTAGAAGCAAGCAGACAAAGGTTACAAGCAATACCGCAGACATTCTGTCTTATCCCTTTCTGTCGCCTTGCCAGACGGTCACGATATTTGCGGTTGAATAGAAAAGCATGAGTATTGCTCCGGCCGGGCACGCACCGTAAACCCACGCCCGGCTGATCTCAGTGGCGGGCATGATCCAGTGACGGATGCCCCAGGTTACCTGCCCGCTCCAATAGAGCAGCACCAGGATAGCCAGTGTCGTCAGTACGTGGCTCAGCAGCAGGAAGTATCGTTGCCGTCGCTCTGTTAGTCGGCCTGTGAGATACTCAAAGGCATAGTGGGCCTTTTCCCGGACGCCAATCGCAGCACCGAGGAAGGTCAACCAGACCAGTAGAATCTGGGCCATCTCGTCCGCCCAGGATAGAGAGAACTGCAGAACAAACCGGCAGAACACATTGAGAATCATGCTGGCGGCCATGGCCAGCAGAATCAGGAAGACAAGATAGTCCAGCACGTGATCGAATGTTTGGGAACGGATTTTCATTTTACAGTGTGTTTCCAGCTCTTCTTCAAAATCTATTGGATTTGAGACACGTTGTCTACGACTGAAGTTTGCGCTTGCTTAATCCTGTGATAGAGGTCCATTGGAATGCGCCGGTTCTTCTGTAAGAAGGTCTCATGTATATGTCCTACATTCTGTATGAAGTGCTGTTTGTCGGCGAGACGACTGACGGTGACACCGTGGGCCTGCATCTGATCCACGGCCTCTTGCACGGCCTGGGCCCAGATCCGATCATATTCTGGGATGATCTGGCGCACGACCTGGCGCAGGCGTTGCTGGTATCGCGATTCCAGTTGGTCAAACCAACGCTCGTTGACGATAAGGACATGCTGATTGGCAAAGTGTTCGGTCCACGTGAAATGATTACATCCGGCCTCATAATACCGATCCGCCATAAAAACCCGGGGGTTGTTCTCCGCCCCGTCTACCACGCCGGTTTTAAGGGCCTGGAATAGTTCAGAAGACGGCATGGGTGTGGCACTGGCGCCAAGGGCATCAATGGAGGCGATCATGACGGGACTTTCCATAACGCGGATCTTCATACCGTGTAGGTCACCGGGCTCCTGGATAGGCGGCAGCCCAGTATCACGCTTATAGAACAGGTTGCGAAATCCACAAGAATAGAAGGCCAAGCCCAGCAAACGCTGCTCACGGAGCCCTTCGAGTAGCTCGCGACCGATAGGTCCATCCAATACCGCCTTGTGATGCGACTCATCAACAAAAAGATACGGCATGTCCAGCAGGCTAAAGGAAGGGGCAATGGTCGTGACCACAGACGACGTGCACATCACCATTTCCACCACGCCAAAATAGCAGGCCTCCAGTACCTTTCGATCCGAACCGACCGAGCCCCGATCATGGAACTCAACCTGGATCTCTCCGGCGGCGATCCCATGATTTGGGCTGGCCTTCTCCAGCTCCTGCTTGATCAGCCGGGCCGCATCCCAGACCTTATTGTCCGGCTTGACTTCAGTGGCAAACCTGAAGATTAACCGGGGGCGCGCATCTTGGGCGGTCTCTGTGGTGTTTGACTTGTGCCGACAGCCTGGTGGCACAAGAACCAGGCTCAGCAGTAACATGACAACCAACGGGCAACTGCCGACCGGACTGACAAATCTCCTGTGTACTCTATTGTCCATTCTGTGTTCTGCACAATGGCGAGAGAAAAGCGTACAAACTTTTACGCGATCATACGCGTCGGACATAGTCTCGTCAATGATTCTCCCGGGATTCCCGCGTAAGGTAAGAATATTCATCGGGGTACAGTTCCAATCTGAAATTGATTTGAGTCCAGCGAGAGAAGTGAAGCTTCCTGCTCAGATTAGGACTCAACGGCAATCACCCGCAACGGAAAAGCATCTAAACCCTTCACCGGAATGGGCAGAGCGTAAACTCTCACGCGTGATTGGGTCAACTGGTCGAGATTAGCCAAGTTTTCAATCAAAGGGATATTGGCCCGAAACAAGACCAGATGATTGACATTGGCGTGGGTTTTGTCGTAGGCCAGTTCGACACCACCAGAGTCGACTCCCATCAGCTTCATTCCCTGGGTCACCAACCATTGCAGGGCTGCGGTTGAGAAGTAGCTGGTTTTGCCCATTTGACCAAAGACAATATCACCCTGGCGAATGCCACCGGCCTTTTTTGCCGCCGCCTGTACCTGCTCCAGTGTCACGCCACCGGCGGCTTCAGCCTCACGCAGGTCAAGGATAAGCGCCTCACCGACCAACTGATTAACAGAGATTTGGGCTAAATCAGCCCCTTTCTTCAAGCAATGAAAGGGGACTTCGATGTGGGTGCCGACATGGTTCATCAACTCGACATCCGACATCACATACCACTCATCCTTTGGACGCACCTTACCCGGAATCTCCTCCAGGGCATCATGAATATGGACCACGAACTTCCTGGGGTCATTCGCATCTGTTGATTCAATTACGCGCGTTAAATCTACTAATCTTTCAGTCATTTTTTCACCTTCGCAAACAGCCGCTCCAAAGTAGGTGTAACTGTTCCGGCCCATAGGCGGAGTTTGAGCTACTCGTGATAGTGTAGCGGATAATAAAACTGAAATGATAATGAAACTCTTTTTAAACATCAAGAGAACTCCTAATAAAAAGGTAAAATATCTGCCGGATTATTCATATTTTAGAAAAACAACACCATCAGCCGGGATGATAAAACGATGAAGATTAACTAGTTCGATTCTACCGCCATTTCAGACATCACTCAAGGTATAGGTTCCTGTAATTTCCTTCCTGTCCAGCGTTGAGGAGGAAGCAAAAAGTGATGCGTGCCAGAGCCATACGAACACGCAAAGAATTATCTTTGCAAGTGCGTTACCCTGCATGGCGCTCAGGTACTTATGTTTCCCTTTCCCCGCAACGCATTGAAGCTTGAATTAACAATAACCTACTGGTAGGATTGCTCCCCTTCAGTACGTTTCAGTTCAAAGACGCGCCAGCCTATCATAACTCGACCAATAGTGGTCGTTGCTGTATCCTCCAAAAGAAGGTTAGCAGTAGATAGGGTAGGCACAACGCCTCCCTTTATTGATATTTTACCGCTTTTCTCGTGGTTGGTCAAACATGGGTTAAAATATGCATATTTTGGGCCGTTATAGGGATATGCTATTAATTGGATGAAGGTTCTGCATGACGACAGGACGTTGTTCTTTTCCTATTTTTGTATCATCATTTGCGATTTCCGGCGATTCGACGGTTACACTTGGGCTGAAAAATGGATCTGGATTTTGTTTCCAGGGGTTAATAGCAGGGGAGCATTCCGAACCTACGACCCGAAGCCCTCGGCTGTAGCTGGTCAGCGACAGGCACACAAAACATTCAAGTCTCACACCA
>CAYGBH010000241.1:0-6386 GCA_964348055.1 uncultured Pirellulales bacterium | reverse complement strand
CTACGTGAATTGATAAGGCTATGTCTATTCCCAATGATGTGAATTCGTTTATCACTTCCGCGTTGACACAGTATCCGGAAACCGCAATCCCTCTGGGCAGCATAACAGCGATTGTCAGATAAGCTTGTTCTACAGTCTCATCTTCCCCTATGAGCCTGCGTAATAGATTCTTGACTGAGGCGATTCTCTTCAGTATGCTCCTCATTTGCGTTTCAATTCGCCATGTTGACGGACCCCCTTCCAGCGTCCAGTATCCCTGTTTGGTCTTTTTGTTCTTACCAAAAGGCTCACCTCGTCTTGCCCAATCGTCAGGTTGGATACCGAGCACTGCGCTGACTTTATCGGGATCAAGGTTTTTCCCCACGATATTCAGTGTTACTTGTCTCCATTCGTACCTGTTGTTACGCTTTGATTTGTCCTTAGTGGCCACTGTTAACTACCTCCAAGTGCAACATAGGATATTCCTTCCTCAAACACGTGAAAACTATGGACAATCACCTATATATTCTCACTTCGTCCTTCATTATTCCTTGTTCGATATTCCTCTATCATCTTCCCTCTGCTCTCCTGACATCTTTATCACATGCTGTTACTTCCATCGAAGCTGCTGGAGTTCTTCTTTTGTACGAATGAACTTCACGGTGCCGTCCTTGAGCAAAACACAGCCACCACCGGGCTCAACTCAAACATCTTAATCTCACTGTCACTATTCTGCAAACTGCTCTTTGGATACCTGAGCTTTGTTGACGCGCTCGAGAATGAGTTCCTTAAGGCGCTTGGAACAGACATCAATCTTCAATGATGTTAACACTCCAATACATATGACATCAGTGATAATCAAGCCGAACAGGAGAGCGGCCGTCCAAAACCAGTCCTTACGCAAAGCAGCTATTGCCCCCAGAAAGACATAAACTGGAGTAGATATAATCATTAAGGCCAATACTATTTTTCCAATCACCTTATTTACCCTGTGAATCCTTGTCCAATTTGATGCCGTCATCATCGGCCGGACAAAACTTGATTTCTTCGACATAAGGTTCTCAAGGTGTCTAAAACAGCTCTCTATTTTCATCGCCAGAAGAGCATTCGTACAGTACATAACAAAAAGAACAGCGAAAATGAGAAAAATGCTCATTGTGATCCATTTCAGGTGGAGCCCTGCCCAAACCGCCATAAGCAACCAAAACGCTGTTCCTGCAACCAATGCAATCAGTGCGACTCCTGCAATTCTGCGATCCATCATAATGACTGTTCTCCTTTTTATAAACAATAACCTTGATCGGCATGGAGCTTAGTGACTTTGTCTATCTCAAATGGATGTCTTCCTGCATTTTTTCAGCAGAAATGTAGACTACACCCAGATCTTCGAATACCAGAACGTTGTAGTTGACTAATTTGGAGCTGTCATTAAATTCCAAATAGTAACCAGTCACAGCATCCTTCGGAAAACGTCCTGTATTATCATGTTCTAAGGCATCATGTATTATCCTATCAAGAAGGTCTTTATCAAAGAGAACCACGCCAAGCTTCTTCTGAAAGCGGTACCCTTCATCAAATCCAGCTCTTATCCACCGGAATGGATTTTTTCCTACCTGAGGGAATTCCTCCATCTTAACATCTTGCCCCCCAAATGCATCCAAGGTATATAAGAAGCCCTGCTGGTCCGTCTGAAACGACACGAAAATATCTTCTAAACCTCCTGCGGCGCGACTGTATAAGATTGCTCGAAGATCCTCTACTTTGCCGGGCAACTCCCGTCCGGTAATGCGTTTTAACATTGGCCTAATCTCTTCCTGGCGTAGTTCGCGAAGAACAACGTTAGGCTCGTACAACCATGCCAAAAATGAAATGAACGAACAGATAATAACCAGCATAAGAATAGACGCGATGGAGAATATTAATATTAGCTTTTTGCTTTTTCGCACTTTTCTCTCCGTGTTCGATATTCCTCTATCTTCTTCTCTCTGCTCTCCTGACCTCTTTATCCCTTACGTTCCTAGTACGTACAGTTCATACGATACTATTTCGTCGGGCCAGACTTCGGAATAAGTGAAGCCCTCTACCATTTCAATATAGTCCTTCTCGATGTGGAATAGGAATCCCACGTGGATTTTCTGTTCGTTTAGTCTCCCTCCAATGTTGCCCCATTTATAGCTCTGATTGCGGCCGCCGACTCTCAAAGACCGATGTCTTCCGAACTCAGTGAAAAACCCACCACCAGTCAGAGTCCTACTCAACACTTCGATTTCATCCAGCGACTTGACAAGCCTTTTTGAGTCAATCTGCTCGATCTTGAAGAACTCGATTAGAAGGTCTTTTTCCAAATCTGTTGGCTTCATTATAGCCCTCCAGGAAAGCTGCCCTTATTCAATTATTTCCTTCATTCAAATCTATAAAATCAGAGTAAAACCAGAGACCGTCAATGAGCTCCTTGTTCCCGCCTTTGAAGCCCTCGTACGGTTCCTTAAAATCCTCCGCATACGCCACGACGCCAAAGTGACTCATCCCCCCCCACATTTCAATTCGCACACGCTTATCGTCAAGTACGCGAACATAAGTAGGCCCGAGTGTTAGGATTTCTTTAGGTAATTTCTCCGCATCAGGATGCTTATCCGGCCACGTGATCTTATATTTACCTCTATACCCCTCCCTCATGACCAATCTGCATGCGGCAAGTAGAGCCTGATGATCAGTGTGATGAAGGAGGTTATCCAGATCGGACTTGAGCGTAAGGATCCTGAACGCTCCAGCACCCAATAGAAGCAAAAAGAAGTCGTACAGGGCGGCCAAGACCAAGGCAGATAACACGATGATTATTAATATTTTTTTGTGTTTCTTCATGTTGATACCCGCACTGTATCCGACCGGGTCGGTCCGCACAAGCCCGCTCAATATGTGCATTATAATATTTGGCGCTGTAGTAGTAAAGATTTATCCGCCGTGTGTCTGGCGGAAATGTTTCAATATAAAATCGCCGTTCGAATCACTCAGGGCCGCCATGCTGTTTTGTATTTTGTTCATCCATTTGGCAAGAAAAAGCAACAAAACGACGTCTTTGTGTGTTATATTAGTTGAGCAGTGTTATCGGTAGAATGAAAATTGGAGGCTTTCCAATATGGTTAAATCTATTAAAGGGATATTCTACAAGAAGGAAAACAGGAGCATTTCAGCGCGCAGGCAATTTTCGGTGTTGTTTCTATGGTTGCTGCTTGCAGCAGGCGGCGCAGGTTATCTCGATGTATTTTTCGCACCGGTGAATTGTAAGGCCGACGATAAAAAGGCCATTTACCGGGCCATGGAGATATTTCCCCTTGTCGAGCAGCACGTACACGGCTCGACGGTAGTTGAGCTGCCAAATGGCGACCTTCTGGCAGCCTGGTTTCAAGGTTCCGGCGAGCGCTGGGCCGATGACGTGGCGATTATGGGTGCACGGCTCCGGGCCGGTAGGCAAAAGTGGAGCAGGCCGTTCGTGATGGCAGACGTCCCCGAATTTCCGGATATCAATCCGATTCTTTTTATCGACTCTCAAGACCGGCTCTGGCTAATGTGGTACACAGTGATAGCAAACCAGTGGGAGACTTCCCTGCCCAAATACCGGATCAGCGAAAACTACATGAAGCAGGATGGACCACCGAAATGGTCCTGGCAGGATGTTCTATATGTCAAACCCGGTGGGCCGGCCGAACGAGGCATACAGCCGGCAGACCCCTTTGTCAAATCTGTTGAAAGACAAATTGAGGAGTATAGGGAGTATGCCTCCATTGGCCGGTACCTTTCGGAGCAAACAAGAGACAGGATGCTGGAGAGACTGAAGGCGTGGGGCGAGGATTTGCTTGCCAAGGCGCGGGGCGAGAATATGATGCGCCGAGGTCGGCTCTATGATGCTGCAGGCCGATACACCGAACAGCAGCTCGGTTATGCGTATTTCAGGCGCATGGGGTGGCAGACCAAGAACAAGGCCGTCATCGTGGACGGAAATCGAATCATCATTCCCCTGTATTCAGATGGATTCAGCTTCTCACTGATGGCCCTGACCGATGACGGCGGCAAGACATGGCGGTTCAGCGAGCCGCTGGTAGGGCCGGGAAACATACAGCCCAGCATTGCCAAGAAAGCGGATGGGATACTGGTGGCCTACATGCGCGACAACGGCCCTGCGCCTAAGCGTCTTCATATGAGCACTTCCAGAGACAAGGGCCTGACCTGGAGTCCGGTCAGGGACAGCGAATTGCCTAATCCTGGCTCGGGAGCTGATCTGGTCACTCTGCGAAATGGTCACTGGGTCCTGGCGTATAACGATACCGAAGACGGCAGACACAGTCTGGCCGTCTCAATATCAACCGATGAAGGCAAGACCTGGGAATATACCCGGCACCTGGAAAAGGACACGCGCGAAAGACCCGTCGCAACTCGGAGTGCCTATCCGTCTATTATCCAGGGTCGTGACGATACGCTGCATGTGGTTTATAGTTACCATCATAATGACCGAAAGGGCGCCCCGAATAAAACAATCAAATACGCACAGTTTAACGAAGAGTGGGTCAAGCAAAAGTAAACCTTAGAATCCAGCAAAAAGTTCAATAGTCGCAAATATACGTGGGCTGTAAAGCAGGAGCGAATCTATGAGACGCAGAGAATTCATTAAGAACACAGCGGTTGGGCTGGCGGCATTGGCTGCGGGTCAGCCGGGCAGCGCAAGCGCAAAGGGCTCGAAGTATCGGGTTGCGGTAATTGGCAGGACCGGCCGGGGTAACTACGGTCACGGCCTGGACATGGTGTGGAATGACATAGACCGGGCGGAAGTTGTGGCCGTTGCAGATCAAGATTCTAAAGGTCGCGCCGCAGCCGCCAAGCGGCTCAAAGCACCGAGAGCCTATGCTGATTATCGCCGGATGCTGGAGAAAGAGCGTCCGCAAATCGTAAGCGTAGCCCCTCGCTGGCTGGACTGTCATCACGACATGGTGCTGGCGTGTGCGGAGTTCGGCTGTCACGTTTTCCTTGAAAAACCTATGTGCCAGAGCCTTGAGCAGGCTGACGAAATGATTGCCGCCCTTGAGAAGCGGAATTTGAAACTGGCTATTGCTCATCAAACCCGCTACAGTCCGTCGCTGAAGCATGTGCAGCAACTTATCGCCGACGGGAGATTGGGGGATATACTTGAGTTACGCGGCCGGGGCAAAGAGGACCGTCGCGGCGGCGGTGAGGACCTGATGGTGCTCGGTACTCACATTATGGATTTGATGCGTTTCTTTGCCGGCGATCCGCAATGGTGCTTCGCAAACGTGAGGGATGGTCGAAAGTCTGTTACTAAGAACGAAGTACGTAACGGAGCCGAAGGCATTGGTCCCCTGGCTGGAGATGAGATTCATGCAATGTACCGTTTTAGTGGAACAACGATGGGCTATTTCTCGACGCAGCGTGTCAGACATGGAGCATCGAAACGCTTTGGACTGCAGATTTTTGGAACGAAGGGAATACTCACCATGACAACCGGTACTCTGCCGGAAATCTGGTTTGTCGAGGATCCCTCCTGGCAGCCTGGATTCAGCAAGGCCCGGTGGAAACAGGTCTCAAGTGCCGGGGTTGACAAACCGGAGACCCTTAAAGACCGGGGCCACCGTTTTGGCAATCGTTTAATTGCACTCGATTTGATCGGCGCCATAGAAATGAACACGCAACCGAAGGGCAGCATGTATGACGGGCGAGCGGCTCTGGAGATGATATTGGCGGTATACGAATCGCACCGGCTAAATGCGCCAGTTGAGTTTCCACTGGAGAACCGCAGGCATCCGCTGAGCATGCTGTAAGTCGGCTCTGGAAACTGTTGAGCTTTACTGCTGAAAAGTAAATCTTGGTTTGGCAAGCTAAGCATCAACGTTATATAAGTTAAGGAGAGAACATGAAGAAAAAAATCCGGTTCATCATGCCCTTTGCTTTCATTCTGACGGTACTCGGCACGTTATCATCCACAACAGCCGGGCAACCGACACCAAAACGACGGGCCAGGCAGATCTTGGAAGCCACAGGCATCAAAGGCGGTCTCATAGTCCATGTTGGCTGTGGTGACGGAGAGCTCACCGCAGCATTGCATGCTAATGACCGTTACCTGGTCCATGGGCTCGACGCGGATGCAAAGAACATCGAGTGGGCCCGAGAACACATCCAGTCGCTGGGCCTGTACGGCAAGGTGTCGGTCATTACGTGGTCCGGCACCCATCTGCCCTACGCCGAGAACCTTGTGAATCTGCTCGTCGTTGAGGACCTTGGCCGGTTGCCAATGGAAGAATGCCTGCGCGTCCTCGCCCCCAAAGGTGTGGCGTACGTCAAGTCTGGGAACAAATGGGAAAAAACCGTCAAGGCGCGGCCCGATGCAATCGATGAGTGGA